>JACZKN010000189.1 GCA_014859985.1 Candidatus Krumholzibacteriia bacterium
GCCGCCCCCCTCCTCCCCGACCCGGCGGTACTCGATGGTCCAGGTGGCCCAGCCCTCGGCCGTGAGCGCGGCCGCCAGGCCGGCCATGTAGCCCAGGTCGTACTCGGCCAGCCAGCAACCGCCGTGGACCAGCACCACCACCGGAAACGGGCCCTCGCCGGACGGCAGCCGCAGCTCGCCGAAGCCGGACGGATGGTCCGCATAGGCGAGCCGCGCGTCCGCCGGCGGCCGGGACAGGGCCATGGCCTCGGCGGCGGTCATGACCGCGCGGCTGCAGCCGCCGACGCCGCCGAGCACGGCGACGACGACCAGCAGGACCACCAGGGCCGCCGCCGTCAGGGTGAGCGGGGACGAGGGCATGGTCAGGTGACCTTTCGGCGCTGGTGGAAATGCGGCTGGTCCCACGATCGGTCCGCCATGACTTCGTCCAGGATCCGCACCGCGTCCCGGACGTCGACGAAGCGCAGGTAGGCCGGCGCGAAGCCGAAGCGCAGGATGTCCGGGGCGCGGAAGTCGCCGACGACGCCGCGGGCGGCCAGGGCCTGCACGATGGCGTAGCCCTGGGGATGGCGCAGCGAGACCTGCGAGCCCCGCCGTTGCGGATCGCGCGGGGACGCCAGCTCGAGACCGTGCGCGGCGCAGGCCGGCTCGACCAGTTCCAGGAACAGCGAGGTGAGGGCGCACGACTTCGCCCACAGACGCTGGACGCCGATCTCCGCGATCGCCGCGACCCCCAGCTCGAGGGCGGCGAGGCTGAGGATGGGCGGCGTCCCCACCTGGAACTGCAGCGCGCCCTCGGCCGGGCGGTAGGCCGTGGCGAACGCGAAGGGCTCGGCGTGGCCCATCCACCCCCACAGGGGCGAGCGCAGGCGCCCGTGCAGCCGCCGGGCGGCGAACACGAACGACGGCGCGCCCGGGCCCCCGTTCAGGTACTTGTAGCCGCAGCCGACCGCGAAGTCGGCGTCGCACCGCGCCAGGTCCACCGGAAACGCGCCGGCCGAGTGGGCCAGGTCCCAGACCATGAGCGCGCCCCGCGCGTGGGCCCGCGCGGTCCACGCGTCCAGGTCGTGGCGCTCGCCGGTGCGGAAGTCCACCTGGGTCAGCATCAGGATCGCCACGTCCTCGTCCAGGGCCGCCTCGAGATCGCCGCGGTCCACGAGCCGCAGGGACACCCCGCCGCCCAGCAGGTCGGCCAGCCCCTGGGCGATGTAGAGGTCGGTGGGGAAGTTCTCCCGCTCGCCGAGGATCACCTTGCGCGACGGGTCGAGGGCCAGACCGGCGGCCAGCACCTTGAACAGGTTGACGGACGTCGAGTCGGCCACGGCGACCTCGTCGGCGCACGCGCCGATCAGCGGGGCGATGGCCGCCGCAACCTTGCGCGCCAGGTCGATCCAGCCGCAGCTGTTCCAGGCGCCCACCAGCTCGCGGCCCCACTGGTCCCGCACGACGGCCGCCAGCGCGTCGGCGGCCCCGACGACGGGCGGCCCCAGGCTGTTGCCGTCGAAGTAGAGCACCCCCGGCGGCACGGCGAAGCGGGCCCGGTAGCCGGCCAGGGGGTCGGCAACGTCGAGGGCGGCGGCGTGGGTGCGGTCCGGAAGCTGTGTCATGGTGGCCAGGATCCCTGCCGGTTCAAGGGGAACGGTGTCGGGCCGTACGGCGGGTGACGTCGGCGATCACCCGCAACCACCCGGAAGTGTAGCATGAGCGGCGGCCGGCTCCCCTCTCCCGATCGCCACCGGGCCGATCCGCTCTAGGAGACCCGCCGCCACCGCGCCCCTCTCCCCCGGCCGTCCAGCAGCAGCCGGCCTTCGTCGCGCATGGCCGTCAGCTCCCGCTTGATGGTGGGCAGGCTGATGCCCGGGCACCGGGCCTGGACGTCGGCCAGCGCGAACGGGCCGACCATGCGCCCCACGGCCTCGCGCACGAGGGCGGCCTTGCCGCCGGCGCCCTGGCTCAGCCCTCCCACGCGCTCGGTGAACTCGGCGTAGGCCCGCAGCAGGACGCCCCAGAAGTAGTCGAGCCACGGATGGGCGTCGTGCCGGCCTTCGTGCCAGCGGTGCGAGCTCGCGGCGAGCGCCTCGTAGTAGGTCTCCTTCGACTCCTCGGTGATGCGCTCGAGGCTGATGTAGCGACCGACCTGGTGGCCCAGGCGGTACAACAGCAGCAGGGTCAGCAGCCGCGACACGCGGCCGTTGCCGTCGGTGAACGGGTGGATGCACAGGAAGTCGAGCACGGCCAGGGGCGCGACGACGAGCCCGGGGCGCTCCTCGGCCTGCAGGGCGCGGCGCAGGCTGATCGCGAGGTCATCCATGGCCTGGGGCGTGGCCACCGCGGGGACGGGCCGGAAGCGGACACGCCGCACGCCGGCCTCGTCGCGTTCGACGATCTCGTTGTCGACCATCTTCCACCGTCCGCCCGGCTGGGGCAGGTACCGGTACATGACCCCGTGGAGCTGCCGGACGACGTTGGCGCCGGGCTCCATGTGGTCGGCCGATTCGTGGACCAGGGCCAGGGCGTCGCGGTAACCGGCGATCTCCTGCTCGGAACGGTTCCGCGGCGTGGTCCCCTCGATCACCAGGCCCTGGATGCGGCGCCGCGGGGCCTCGATGCCCTCGATGCGGTTGGACGACTCGGCCGACTCGACCTGGGCGATCCGGCGCATGGTCTTCAGGACCTCGGGCAGGCGTTCGGAGTAGAGCACCTGCTTGCCCTGGTACTCGCCGATCCGATTCAGCGTCTCGAGCTGCCGGGCGGAGAACTGGAGGGCGTCCAAGTAGGCTGGCGCGAGGGAATGCACGAGGTTCTCCTTCTCTGCTCGGAGGCGGGGATCACCGGACCGTTTTATGGATCATTATCGGCATAAATTGTCCAATTAGCAAGGTTATTTGGCTCGCGATGCCAATAATGACCCATTTATCGGCCCCATGATCCATTAACTGCGGCCTGTCGACAGGCAGGCCGGGTCGGTCCACCTTGAAGACACCCGCCAATTTGCGAGTCGCATTCCTGGTTGTGATATACTCCCCTCCTAGTTTCCAACGTGCATGCGGAGGGGTTGGTGCAGGGCCGACATGGCTGCCGCCGCACCAAACTAAGGAGGACGACGATGGGAAAGATCATCACCACGACGGTATTGATCGCTTGCGCGATCATGCTCCTGCCTGTAGTCGACGCTGCGGAGGCCGGCGGCCTGCGCGGCCTCCGCCAGGATCGGCTGGAGATCGGGCGCGGCATGCTCGAGGTGCAGAACACGGACTGGACGACGCTGTTGCGCTACTACGCCGACGACATCGAGTACCACGATTCGATCGTCGACGTCTACGGCCTCGACAACCTGACGCAGTTCCTCGGGCGCCTCTACGGCAGCTCGCCGAACCTCGTCACGACCATCGAGGACGAGACCCTGGTCGATGACGTGTACTCGGCGACCTGGACGATGGTCGGCAGCTTCAACGGCGTGCCCTACGAGGCCAAGGGCATCTCGATCATCAAGTTCCGCCGCTGGAGCAGGGAGGTCTACTACTGGCGCGACTACTACTCCGAAGGCGACATCATGGTCAACATCCCGGGCTTCGATGAGGCGATCGTGGGATTCCGCACGTACTACCGGTGCGCCGTCGATCCGACCTTCGACTGCCCTCTCGATCTGCCCACGGCCGCAGCCATGCCCGAGATCAAGCCCCTGCTCGACGCGCGGGCCTCGGACAAGTGCATCGGCAGGATCTTTTCCGCGCTCAGGTTGCGCCGGGAACGTCTCGAGATCGGACGCGCGCTCGTCGAGATCAACGCCACGAACTGGCAAACGCTGCTGCCGTACTACACCGACGACTACGAGTACCACGATCCCATCGTCGACATCTACGGCTTCGACACCCTGGTGCCCTTCTTCGCGCGGCTCTTCGGCAGTTCGCCCAACCTGGTCACCACGGTCGAGGACGAAATGCTGATCGGCGGCGTGTACACGGCGACCTGGACGATGGCCGGCGAGTTCAACGGGGTGCCCTACAGCGCCAAGGGCATGTCGATCCTCAAGTTCCGCGACTGGAGCACGCAGACGTACTACTCGCGGGACTACTACAGCGAGTCCGACGTCATGGCGACCATCCCGGGGCTCGACCAGGCGGTGGAGGCCTTCCGGATCTCCTACCGTTGCGTCGTGGACCCGGCCTTCGACTGTCCCATCCCGCCGGCTTCAACAGGCGGCGCGGAAGGGTCCGCGGCGGACAAGGCGCAGACGCCGCGGGCCGACGTGTTCGGCCTGCAGCAGAACGTCCCGAACCCCTTCAACCCGTCCACGGAGATCTCCTTCGTGGTGCCCGACGGCGGTGCGAACGTCACGCTGCGCGTCTACGACGTGACCGGCAAGCTGGTCCGCACCCTCGTCGACGGCCACGCGCCGGCGGGCACGCGGACGGTCACCTGGGCAGGCCGTGACGACCAGGGCCAGCCGGTGGCCAGCGGCACGTACTTCTACCAGTTGACGTCACCGAAGTTCAGCGACAGGAAGAAGATGGTGCTGCTGAAGTAGGCGCCGCGGCGCCCGCCGCCAGGCCCAGCGGATCCGGCCCCGGGGCGATCGGTCCCGGGGCCGGTCTGCTGCGGGAGGCGTAGCACCGCTTGTCCGTCGGCGTGAACCGGACTAGGATCCAGCAATCCCCCTGGCTCGGGAGGTTGTCCATGCCCTTCGCACTCCTTTGCCTGGTCCTCTCCTTGCCGGCCACTCTCGACCACGCCGGCCGTACCTACCCCCTCTATCCCGCCACGACCGAGACCTGCCCCGATCTGCCCTCGCCCCTCGATGCCCGCGGGCGCGAGTACGTGATCGTCGAGCTGAAGGACGGAACCTTCGGCCTGATCGACGTCACGCGGGCCGACCACCCCGAGCAGGTCTCGGCCGACGACGAGTTCCCGCACCTCGCCGCCACGGGCCTGCACGACCAGGCCGGGCTGGCCTTCCTGACCAGCCTCAACGGCCGTCCGCTGGCCGATATCGACCGCGACGCGCGTCCCGGCGCCCTGTCCGCTGACGGATTCCTGGCGGCCGACGAAAGCGTGCGGGCGGTGATCACCGGCGACGACCGGCTGGTGCGCGCCATGGGACTGACCCACCCCGATCTGGCCCGTCCGCTTTGGCACATCTGGAACCTCATGCAGATCGACCTGGACCTGGGCCGCTGGAACATGGCCCACCACCGGTGGGAGAACATCCGTCGAATGAAATACAACGGGTGCTGGATCTTCCTGGACGCCCACGACACCAAGGGCGGCCAGCAGTCCCCGTTCGGTGACGGCCTCGAAGGCGCCTTCTGGATGGTCTTCTGGAGACCGGTGCCGGTGGCCGAGCAGGAGTGGCTGCACGAGCGCTACGGGCATCACGGTCCCACAGGCTGGAACGAACTGCTGGGTCGGCTGACCCGCATCTACACCGGCGAGATGGAGGCCTTCACCATCACCCGGTACGGCTTCTACGAGGGCCACACCGACTGGCGCGTCGACCCCCTGGGGGCAGCGTGGCTCTTCGGACTGAGGAGCTTCCCCGAGCTCGAGGCCGCGTTCCCCGGCGAACTGGATCGGGCGGTGCTGGAGCACTGGGTCGAGGGAACGATCCGCTGAATCGCCGACCGTTGAGGGCGCGGCGAGGAGAACGCGAACCGCCCATCCGCCCGAAGGACCGGGCGGCTGCGCCCTACCGCGAGAGGCCCGACTGCCAGTTCTGCACCAGCACCAGGTGCCGGGCGGGTCCATCGCCGCCCCCGACCGGGCGGGTGGTCAGGATGCGCTGCCCGTCCGGTGCAACGTCGAAGCTGCGGAAATCACGGGCGTCGAATAGCGGCGTGATCGGCCCCAGCGGCGGATCCTGCGCGGGGTCCACCCGGGCCGAGACCATGGAGCGCTTCGTCGGGCCGCTGCCGGCGATGAACAACAGTTCGCGGCCGTCCGGAGCCCACCGGGCCCTGACCCCGCCCTGGGTGCCGACCTGCCATTGGCCCTCGCCGGAGGGAAACCGGGTCAGGAAGACGTCGACCTGCCCCGGGTCGTTGGTCGTGTAGGCGACCAGGCGGCCGTCCGGCGAGATCGTCGCCGCCCGCACGTTCGGCTCGGGGACCTGCTTCAGCAGGGGCTCCAGGGGACCGAGGCTGCCGTCCGGGAGCACGGGCCCGACCCGCAGGCTGCCGTGCCCCCGCTGATCGATGACGCGGAGCGCCGACCGGCCGTCGGGCGCCATGGCCACATTGCTGAACTCGGAGCTGAAGGCCGTCGGCACCAATTCCCGCTGCCCGCCGGACCCGTCGGCGTTGATCGCCAGGATGCGGGCCTGCATCCCGTCCCGCTCGACGTACGCCAGCCGGGACGACGAAGGCAGCCATTCCGGCGAGAACTCGTCCAGCGGGCCGAAGGTGAGCCGCGTCTCCACCTCCGTCTCCAGATCGAGGACCCAGACGTCCACGTTGCCGCCGTCGGCCGCGGTGAACGCGACGCGCCGGCCGTCCGGCGACAGGCTGGGTCGGTACAGTTGGGCATGGGGCCTGCCGACCGCTTCGATCGCCACGCCGGCCCGGTCCACCCAGACGAGTTCGCGAGGCAGGTCGAGTTCCGCCCCCTCCGAGTAGAGCAGCGAACCGTCCGCCGAGGCGCTGAGGGTCACGGCAGCGGGCCCCACGAGGACCGGCGTGCCGGTCGCGCGATGCCCCTTCAGGTCGAAGGGAACGGCCCAGATGCCCGGCGTGGCCCCGCCCAGCAGGTAAAGGAGGTGCCCGGACGGCGTGAGGATGGGCGCGTCCTGGCCGCTCCCGAAATCGCCGGGGACCAGGATCTGCCGCCGACCATCGAAGAACGTGAGTCCCGGCACCTTCTGCCCCGTGCTGTCGCTGTTGCTCTGCCAGTGGGTCACGTACATGAGCTCGCCGTTCGGCAGCCAGGACGGGCCGTGGAAATCGATCTGGGTGACGGGGTCCAGGTCGACCAGGACCTTGGGCACGCCCCCGCCGGCGGCGACCTCGTAGAGCCGGTCCCGCCAGACCGAGAAGGCGATCGTCCCGGCGGCGCTCCAGGCCGCACCGATGATGTCCCCCGTGCCCGGGATCTCGCAGATCGCGGTCGGCTGCCCGCCCTCGGCGGGAACCTGCCAGAGCTTCCGCTTGTCGGCGTACACGACCGTGCGCGAATCGGGCGACCAGTTGACCGGGCTCGCCGCGGCGACCTCCGCGACGGCGCGCGGCGTGAGCCGGTCCAGATCGCGGACCCAGATCCTGTTCTCGGAGGCGTACGCGAACCGCGAGCCGTCGGGGGATAGGACCGGGGCGATGGGCCAGTCGACGACCATGTCGCCCGCGACCAGGTCGAACTTGCGCAGGGGACCGGGCCCGGCGGTGGGACCGAACCGGAGCGCCGCCAGGACGGCCAGGAACGCCACGGCGAGGGTCACGACCGCCATCACTCGCCAGCGCACGGCCGCCGGTCGCGGTGCGGGCACCGCCGGGGCTTCGGTCTCCGCCGTGGCCCCGAGGGCGATGCGGGCCTCGCCGATGTCCCGCAGGCGCTCCCGCGGGTCCTTGCAGAAGCAGCGCCGCAGCAGGGCGCGCACGCGGGCCGGGGTCGCCGCCGGCAGCAGATCCCAGGCGGGCTCGGTCTTCAGGATCCCGGCGATCAGGTCCGATACGGTCTCGCCCGCGAAGGCCCGCCGTCCGGTGAGGCATTCGTAGAGGACGCAGCCGAAAGCCCAGACGTCCGTCCGCTTGTCCACCGCCTTCCCCCGTGCCTGCTCCGGGCTCATGTAGGCGGCGGTGCCGAGGATCATTCCGGCCTGCGTCGCGGCATACGTCATCGTCGGCGAGGTCGAGAGGTCCGGGTCCGATTCCGCCCGGCCCGTCGCCGCGGCCTTGGCCAGCCCGAAGTCCAGCACCTTCACCTGGCCGGCCGGCGTCAGCATCACGTTGACCGGCTTGAGGTCCCGATGGATCACGCCGCTCTCGTGGGCCGCCTCGACGCCTGCGGCGATCTGGCCGGCCACGTCGATGGCTTCATCGAGCGGCAGCGGGCCGCGCGCCAGCCGTGCGGCGAGCGTCTCGCCCTCGACGAATTCGAGCGCCAGGTAGGGGGTGCCGTCGGCCGTCTCCAGGCCGTGGATGCCCGCGATGTTCGGGTGGGAGAGCGACGCGAGCAGCCGCGCCTCGCGCTCGAAGCGCACGAGCCGCTCGGGGTCCCGCGAGAGCTCCGGCGGCAGGGCCTTGATGGCCACGTCGCGCCCCAGCCGCGTGTCACGGGCGCGGTAGACCTCGCCCATGCCGCCGGCGCCGAGCGAAACACCGATCTCGTAGGGGCCTAGCCTGGTGCCAGGGGTCATTTCCATCGGGCCAATGTACTACGGCCACGGGCAACGGACCAGCAGGGACACTATTTCCTGACCCACACCGAGAGGATCTCGCCGAAGTAGAGCTTGTGGCTCTTGCCCTCGGGATCGGTGTTGGTGGCGAAGCTCTGCTTGCAGACAATGATCATGCGCGCTTCGGCATAGGCGATGCCCGGACCGGCCAGCATGGGGGTGAAGCCGCTCTCCTTGACCTTGTCGGTGTCGCGTCCGGACGTGCCCCCGAAGACGTGCCGGAGCACGTCGCGGTGCTGGGAGGGATCGTAGAAGGAGAGGGTGAAGATCTCCTCCTTCTCCAGGAACTGGAAGGTGTAGCGGGCGGGATTCACCAGGATGTAGGCCACCGGCACCTTCCACATGCCGTAGCCGCCCCAGCTGGCGGTCATGGTGTTGAAGTTCTCCGGGGTGCCGGCGGTGATGAGCATCCAGTCCTTGCCGATCAAGCGGATGGGATTCTCCCCGATCTCCTCGGGCTCGATGCTCGTGAAGAGGTCGGTGAGCTCGGGTCCCTGGAAGGGAACCGGGACGTCGGCCGCCAGACCAGTGGATGCCAGAAGGAGGGCGGCAAGGCCGATGACGAGCGTGGACATGTGGCGTTTCATGATGTGTCTTCCCTTCGTTCTCCCGACAGTGGCGTCCAAATGCAGGTTCGAGCCCGTCCAATTGCAACCTCAGGCCCCCCGGGGGGCAGGCGGGCCGGTTCAACCATTCCAGATCATACGCAGGGGGATCGCGTAGATCCGGTCAGCCAGGGGAACCAGCGTTTCGCCGTCGTACAACAATGCTCCGCAACGGAAACTGCTGCCTACGGCGTCCCGCAGGCGCTCGAGTCCGCGGCGGTCCGAATCCCTCAGGGTCGCCGCAGCCTTGACCTCGATACCGACGATACGATTCGGGCCACGTTCCAGGACGATATCGACTTCCTGCTGGTCCTTGTCGCGGTAGTGGGAAAAGCGGACTTGGTGCTCCCATCCGCTGGCCTGGCGACGGAGCTCCTGGACGACAAAGGTTTCCAGCAACTGCCCAAGCAGGGTGCGGTGATCGCGAAGATCCGCAGCCTCGACACCGAGCAGCGCACACGCAAGGCCCGTGTCGGTGAGGTGGAGCTTCGGGGTCTTGACCAGGCGCTTCAGGCGATTGGCGTGCCAGGCCGGGAGTTCTCCCACGAGGAAGACATGGCGCAGCAAGGTCAGGTAGTCGCCGATGGTCGTGCGACTGACGCCGAACGGCCCCGCAATCGCGCTCACGTTGACCAGTCGCGCCGTCTGCCCGGCTGCGAGTTCCAGCAGCCGGGGCAGGATGTCGAGCCGATGGATGCGGGACAGGTCGCGCACATCGCGCTGGATGATCGCGTCCATGTAATCGCGAACCCAGGCCCGCCGGCCCCGCTCGGTGTCGCGACGCACGACTTCGGGGAATCCCCCCCGGACGATGCGGTCCGCCAGTTCCGGACCCAGGCGTTCGCTTTGGGCGATCTTGAACTCGCCGGCGAAGATCCGGTCCAGGAACCCCGGCTGGTGGCGCCCGATCTCCGCTTGGCTCAGGGGATGGAGGCGGACGATCTCCATGCGGCCGGCAAGAGAATCGGCGACCCGGGGTACGAAGAGCGCATTCGCCGAACCCGTGAGCAGGAACCGTCCGGGTCGACGATCGCGGTCGACCGCCTGCTTGATGGCGAGGAAGAGCTCGGGGACCCGCTGGACCTCATCGATGGTGACGGGGCCTTCGAGATCAAGCACGAACCCGGCGGGATCCGCCTGGACCGCAGCGAACGTCGGGGCATCGTCCAGCGTGAGATAAAGACGATCGTCGTCCTCGCCAAGGCTCCGGGCAAGGGTCGTCTTGCCGCACTGCCGCGGCCCGTGCAGCAGCACCACGGGGGAATCGGCGAGAGCCTCGCGCAGGCGGGTCCGGACGAGGCGGGGGTAGAGCTCGGTTGCGGTCATGCGGCGGATTGTGAGCCACACTTCGTCCAATTGCAAGATTTTATTCGTCCAAATGCCAGTTTACGGCCGTCCAATTGTGAGAATATTATTAGAGATAGCTATATCTATCTATTTTTTCGTTAGTTGCCTATCCTGACAAACGCCAAGATATTGCTCTGTAGGTCCCCCCGGGAGGCCTTGATCTCTTTGTAATCACCTGCAAATGCTGTGGTTATTGAGAGCCTTGGTCGAAATCGAGCGCCGGACGGGGTTCTGAGGAGGAACAATGGGTCCTCCTTGACTCCCCCTCCAGGAGGGGCAGAAGCCTCACCGAAGTGTGGATTCTACCCCCCTCAGGAGGGGAAGTGAGAGGACATATGGCCTTATTTAAGAAGAATCATCTTCTTCGTCTCGCCGAAAGTCCCCGCCTCCAAACGGTAGAAATAAACCCCCGACGCGACCTGCCGGCCCCCGTCGTCCCGGCCGCGCCAGACCACTTCCTGACGCCCGGCAGCCAGGGTTTCCCGCACCAGCGTGCGCACGCGGCGACCCGCCGTGTCGTAGATCGTCAACTCGACCTTGCCGGCCTGCGGCAGGTCGAAACGCAGGGTCGTGCTGGGGTTGAACGGATTCGGATAATTCGGATGCAGGGCGAACCGCGTCGGCAGCTCCGCCACGGCGGACACCGAACCCGGCTCCAGGCTCTGTTCGGCCGCAAAAGCCGACCCCGCAAAGCCCGTGTCCACGGTCTGGACGCTCCAGTAGAGCGTCGCGTCCGGTGCCACGGCGCTGAAATCCAGGGACCAGGACAGCCGCTGCTGCGCGTTGCCCCCCGCGGGAAGGCGGCGGTATCCGCTCGCGGAATCGGCCATGGCCGCCGAGAGCTCGCTGCCGCCCGGCGTGGTGCCCACGCGCAGGTTGTAGCTCAGGCCGGCCGCGGGCGTCTCGTTGTCTGAACCCGCGTCCCAGGTGAAGGTGGCGATGCCGCCGCTCAGGCTGGCGCCCAGGTTGGCCGGAGCCGAGGGAATCGTGTTGGCGCTGCCGGTGGTGTTTTCATAGATGCGCGCGATGTGCACGTTGGATGCCCTGTAGCCCGTGAGCAGGATGTCCAGATCCCCGTCATTGTCGCAGTCGCCCCAGGCGACGGCAGAGAGGTAGACTCCCACCAGACCCGCGCCGGTATCCGTGAATGTGCCGTCGTCGTTGCCGTAAATGCGCGAGATAGTCACGCCGGAGGCGGTGCGGCCCGCGAGCAGGATGTCCAGGTCGCCATCGCTGTCATAGTCGCCCCAGGCCACCGAGGAAAACTCGACTCCCTCCAGGCCCGCGGCGACGTCCACGAACGTGCCCGCGTCGTTGCGGTAAATGCGCGAGATATTCACGACGGAGGCGGTGCGGCCCGCGAGCAGGATGTCCAGGTCGCCATCGCTGTCGTAGTCGCCCCAGGCCACCGAGGAAAAAATGACTCCCTCCAGACTCGCGGCGATGTCCGTGAACACGCCCCCATCGTTGTTGTAGATGCGTGCGACACGCACGAAGTCTGCGTCGGTGCCAGTGAGCAGGAGGTCAAGATCCCCGTCGTTGTCGTAATCGCCCCAGGCGGCGGCACCCTGCCAGACTCCCGCAAGACCGGCGGCAATATCCGTGAACACGCCCCCATCGTTGTTGTAGACCCGCGAGATCGGCACGTTGGATGCGCTGTAGCCCGTGAGCAGGATGTCCAGATCCCCGTCGTTGTCATAGTCGCCCCACGCGGCGGCACCGCGCCTGACGCCCTCCAAGCCCGCGGCGAGGTCGTAGAACCCGGATTCCACGACCAGAAGGGCACCGTCTACGGAGGGAGCGGGGCTCACCGCCTGCACGACGCCGCTCGGCCAATGCACGATCAACGAATCGATCGTCGCGGCGGCGCCCAGCCCGAACGAAGCCACCATCGCGTCCTGCGAGCAGTAGCCCGAACCACCGGAGATCTCACGGATCTGGCTTGATCCGCCAGCCACCACACGCACCCGCGCACCGATGCCCGCCCGGTTGGACCGGGTCCCCTCGAGTTTGACCTGCAGCCAGTGCTGGTTCTCGGCCGCATCGTTGCGGAAGAGCTTGTTGGCCTGGCCGCTGTTGGCCAGATAGAGGTCGAGATCGCCGTCGTTGTCGTAGTCGCCCCACGCCACGCCGAAGCCGTTACCGGCGTCGCCCAACGGGGGGACGAGGGCGGTCGCGTCCAGGAAGGTGCCGCCGTCGTTGCGCAGCAGCTTGTTCGCGCTGCCGACGTTGGCCAGGTAGAGATCGAGGTCGCCGTCGTTGTCGTAGTCGCCCCACGCCACGCCATGGCAGCTCCCGGAGTCGCCCGGCGGGAGAGCGAGGCCGGTAGCGTCGAAGAAGTCACCGTCACCATCATTGCGAAACAGCTTGTTCGCCTCGCCGGAGTTCGCCAAAAAGAGGTCGAGGTCACCATCGTTGTCGTAATCGCCCCACGCCACGCCGGTGCCCGAACCGGTGTTCGCCAGCTGGCCGCTGGTCGCGTCCACGAAAGTGCCATCGCCATCATTGCGGAACAGCTTGTTCGCCTGGCCGTAGTTCGCCAGGTAGAGGTCGAGGTCGCCGTCATCGTCGTAGTCGCCCCACGCCACGCCCTGGCCATAGCCGGCGTCGCCGAGCGGCGTGCCGCCGGTCGCGTCCGCGAAGCCGCCACCGCCGTCGTTGCGGAACAGCTTGTTCGCGCTGCCGACGTTGGCCAGGTAGAGATCGAGGTCACCGTCGTTGTCGTAATCGCCCCACGCCACACCGTAGCCCCAACCGGTGTCCCCCAGCGGCGAGACGCCGGTCACATCCACGAAAGCGCCACCGCCATCATTGCGGAAAAGCTTGTTCGCCTGGCCGTCGTTGGAGAGATAGAGATCGAGATCACCGTCGTTGTCGTAATCGCCCCACGCCACGCCGCGGCCATAGCCCGTGTCGCCCAGCGGGCCGCTCGTGGCATCAGTGAACGTTCCCCCGCCGTCATTGCGGAACAGCTTGTTGGCCTGGCCGCTGTTGGCCAGATAGAGGTCGAGGTCACCGTCGTTGTCGTAGTCCCCCCACGCCATGGCCCGACCGCTCCCGGTGTCGCCCAGCGGCGTTCCGGCGGCAACATCCTGAATATCGGTGTCTTCCACCACCTGGAGCATCTGGTCCACGGCCGGCGCCGGAAGCACCCGCTGCACCCGACCGCTTGGCCAGCGCACGATGAGCGAATCCACCGTCGTCGCCGCGCCGAGCCCGAACGAGGCCACCATCGCGTCCTGTGAGCAGAAGCCCGAGCCGGCGGAGATGTCGCGGATCCGGCTTGCTCCCTCCGCCACCACCCGGACCCGGGCCCCGAGGCCGTCGCGATTGGACGCGGTCCCCACGAGCTGCACCTGAAGCCAGTGCTGACCCGCCGCGACATCGTTGCGGAACAACCTGTTCGGCTGACCCTGGTTTGCGAGGTAAAGATCGAGGTCACCGTCGTTGTCGGCGTCGCCCCAGGCGACGCCCTGGCCGGAGCCGGTGTCGGCCAGCTGGGTGCCGCCGGCGACCTCAGAGAACACGTCCCCACCCTCGTTGCGGAACAGCCTGTTCGCGCTGCCGCTGTTGGCCAGGTAGAGGTCGAGGTCACCGTCGTTGTCGTAGTCACCCCAGGCTACGCCTCTTCCGTTTCCGGCGTCGGCCAGCGGCGTGCCGACGGCGACGTCCACCCAGGAGCCCTCGTCATTGCGAAACAACCGGTTCTCCGTGCCCGCGTTAGCCAGGTAGAGGTCGAGATCGCCATCGTTGTCGTAGTCGCCCCACGCGACACCATAGCCGCCCCCCGTGTCGCCCAGCGGGCCGCTGGTCGCGTCCACGAACGTGCCACCGCCTTCATTGCGGAACAGCTTGTTCGCCTGACCGGCGTTCGCCAGATAGAGGTCCAGGTCGCCGTCGTTGTCGTAATCGCCCCACGCCACGCCGTTCCCGACACCGCCATCGGCCAACGGACCGCCGGGGACGTCTGAGAACGTTCCATTGCCGCCGTTGCGGAACAGTTTGTTCGCCGAGTTGCTGTTGGCGAGGTAAAGATCGAGGTCGCCATCGTTGTCGTAGTCAGCCCACCCAACGCCGCGCCCGGAGCCGCCCGGATCGGCCAGCAGGTTGGGAATGGAGGATGCCGTGGTGGTGACGTCCACGAAAGCACCGCCCCCCTGGTTCTGGAACAGTCGGTTCGTCAGGCTCGTCGAACTGCCGTTGGCCAGGTAGAGGTCGAGGTCGCCGTCGTGGTCGTAGTCGCCCCAGACCGCGCTGAAGCCCGATCCGGTATCTCCCAGCGGAGTGCCGGCTGTCGCATCCACGAACGTGTTGTTTCCCTCGTTGTGAAGCAGCTGGTTCGCCTCCCCGATTCGAGTCAGATAGAGGTCCACGTAGCCGTCGTTGTCGTAGTCACCCCACGCCACGCCAGAGCCATTGCCGGGGGCGGCCAGCGGCGTGCCGGCGGCGACATCCTCGAAGAATCCGGGCTCCCGGACCGTCTGGGCGGTGTTCGCTGTCGGCACGGGGCTCACCACCTGCACGATTCCGCTCGGCCAGGTCACGATCAAGGAATCGACTGTCGCGGTGGCTCCGAGTCCGAACGAGGCCACCATGGCGTCCTGGGAACAGTAGCCCGAGCCGCCGGAGATCTCGCGGATCATGCTCACGCCACCGGCCACCACCCGGACCCAGGCGCCGATACCGGCGGAGTTGGACACGGCCCCCCGGAGCTTCACCTGCAGCCAGTGCTGGCCCGCCGCGGCGTCGCTGCGAAACAGCTTGTTGGCCTGACCGGCGTTCGCGAGGTAGAGATCGAGGTCGCCATCGCCGTCGTAGTCGCCCCACGCCACGCCCGTGCCGTTCGCGGCGTCGGCCAACGGCGTGCCGGCGGCAACGTCCACGAACGTGCCGGAGCCGTCGTTCCGGAACAGCCTGTTCGCGGTGATCAAGTTGGAGAGATAGAGGTCGAGGTCGCCGTCGTTGTCGTAGTCCCCCCACGCCACGCCCTGGCCTAGCCCGGTGTCGCCCAGCGGCGTGCCGCCGGTCGCGTCCGCGAAGCTGCCACCGCCTTCATTGCGGAACAGCTTGTTCGCGTTGCCGCTATTGACGAGATAGAGGTCGAGGTCGCCGTCGTTGTCGTAGTCGCCCCACGCCACGCCCTGGCCGTTGCCGGCGTCGCCCAGCGGCGTGCCTCCGGTCGCGTCCGCGAAGCTGCCGCCGCCGTCGTTGCGGAACAGCTTGTTCGCGCTGCCGCCGTTGGCCAGGTAGAGATCGAGGTCGCCATCGCCGTCGTAGTCGCCCCATGCCACGCCGATGCCATTCCCGTTGTCGGCCAGCGGCGTCCCGGCGGCGACGTCCACGAACGTGCCGCCGCCGTCGTTGCGGAACAGTTTGTTCGGCGACCCGAAGTTGGCGAGATAGAGGTCGAGGTCGCCGTCGTTGTCGTAGTCGCCCCACGCCACGCCAGATCCACTCCCCGCATCTGCCAGCGGCGAGGCGCCGGTCGCGTCCACGAAGCTGCCGCCGCCCTCGTTGCGCAGCAGCTTGTTCGCGCCATCGTTGGCTACGTAGAGGTCGAGGTCGCCGTCGTCGTCGTAGTCCCCCCACGCGACACCATAGCCGCTCCCCATGTCGCCCAGCGGGCCGCTGGTCGCGTCCGCGAAGGTGCCGCCGTCGTTGCGCAGCAGCTTGTTCGCGCCGCCATTGGCGATGTACAGGTCGAGGTCGCCGTCGTTGTCGTAGTCGCCCCACGCCACGCCCTGGCCGTTGCCGGGGTCGGCCAGCGATGTGCCGGCAGCGACCTCCACGAACTGGGCGGAGGCGGAAGCCGGCGCGAGCGCGAGCAGGGCGGCGGCGCAGGCAGACATGACGAGATAGCTGACATTTGACAGTTTCATGGACGGCCCTCCATCAAGTGAGACGAGGAGACGCCGTGCGCAAGCGGCATGTCTGGCAGGTTGTTGTATCTGTTTTAGGAAAACAGCTCGCCGGGGGAACCGGCCAGAAGCTCTGAGCTTGCTGACCCGCGCGTTCCCGCAAACGCGAAAATTAATGGACTTATACTATACTATAATGCTCTTGTTCTGGCAAGCAATTTATATAAACGCCTGCTGTGCCTTGTGCCTTGTGCCTACCAAATATCCCGTCCGCGTAGATGGCTAACGACTTATGCCAGCGTGCCGATACCCGCGATTATGCTCAAACACCTCATGCTCTTGCTGCTGGCGGCGCTTCGCGGCGCACCGCCTCCAGCTTCAACTCGCGGCTGTAGGGAGGATTAGGACGACTCATCGCGACACCTCCGGGCTACCATTGTAGCCACTTCGAAATGTCGGAAAAAGTCGGGCAGGTCCAATCAAAAAATTTGGCTCGGCAGGCGCGACTGAAAAGTGGAAAGCCCGCGCACGTCCCCCTAGACCGCCC
>JACZKN010000190.1 GCA_014859985.1 Candidatus Krumholzibacteriia bacterium
CCACGGCGCCGCGGCGGCCGACGAGCCCGCCCACGGCGCGGCGGACGGCCCCGCCGCGGAACACCATGCGGCAGAGGCCCACGCGGCGGACGCCCACGCGACCGACGCCCACCACGACGACCACCACGACGTGCACCACACGGCCCACGTGCGGGCCATGACCATGTCGATCATCGCGGCGACCCTGGGCATCCTGGCCAGCTGGCTGGTCTACCACCGCCGCCTGGTGGACACGGCGAAGGTGCAGGCCCGCTTCCACGGCGTCTACCGGGTGCTGCAGGGGCAGTACTTCTTCGACGAGTTCTACGCAGCCACGGTCTACCGCTCCACGCTGTGGTGGGCGGCGATGTGCCGCGCCTTCGACACGTACGTCATCGACGGGATCGTCAACGGCACCGGCTACCTGACCCGCGCCATGAGCTGGCTGGCGGGCCTGATGGACCGGTTCATCGTCGACGGCGCCGTCAACGGCGTCGCCGCCGTGCTCCAGGGCACCGGCGAGGGCTTCCGCCGGCTGCAGACGGGCCGGGTGCAGACGTACCTCGTGTACGCCAGCGCCTCGCTGGTCGTGCTGGTCCTGGTCTACCGAGTCCTGTAATGCAGGGATTGTTGCCAACACCCGAGAGGAGCGCCACGCATGGGTGAGCACATTCTAACCTGGATGACCTTCTTCCCGGTCATCGGGGCGGCTGTGATCGCTTTCATCCCTTCGGAGCGGAGGGAGATCATCAAGACGGTGGCCGCCGCCGCCGCCGCCGTGCCGCTGATCCTGGCCGTCCAGCTCTTCATGAACTTCGACCGGGGCTCGTCGGCGTTCCAGTTCGTGGAGCACTACACCTGGATCGAGAGCTTCAACATCGAGTACTTCATGGGCATCGACGGCCTGTCCGTGCCCATGGTGCTGCTGACGGCGCTGCTCTCGTTCCTGTGCATCATCGCCTCGTGGAACATCGAGAAGGCGGTCAAGGGCTACTTCGCCCTCTTCCTGCTGCTCGAGACGGGCATGATGGGCGTGTTCATGGCGCTCGACTTCTTCCTGTTCTACGTGTTCTGGGAAGTGATGCTGCTGCCCATGTACTTCCTGATCGGCATCTGGGGCGGCCCGCGGCGCGAGTACGCCGCCATCAAGTTCTTCCTGTACACGCTGGCCGGCTCGGTGCTGATGCTGCTGGCGATGATCGCCTTCTACCTGAACGTGCAGGACCCGGTCACCGGCGACCACACCTTCAACATGCTGCACATGTTCGACCAGGCCAACCACGGGCCCTGGCTGCAGGCGACGAACATCCGCCACCTGCTGTGGATCGGCCTGTTCATCGGCTTCGCCATCAAGGTGCCCATCTTCCCGTTCCACACCTGGTTGCCGGACGCGCACGTGGAGGCGCCGACGGCCGTCTCCGTCATCCTGGCCGGCGTGCTGCTGAAGATGGGGACCTACGGCATCCTGCGCATCAGCTACCCGATCCTGCCCGACGCGGCGCTGTGGTTCGCCTTCCCGCTGGCGATCCTGGGCGCCATCAACATCCTCTACGGCGCCTACTGCGCCATGGCCCAGACCGACATGAAGAAGCTGGTGGCCTACTCGTCGATCAGCCACATGGGCTACGTGCTGCTGGGCATGGCCGCCTTCACCGAGGCCGGCATCAACGGCGCCGTGCTGCAGATGTTCAACCACGGCACGATCACGGCCATGATGTTCCTCTGCGTGGGCGTGATCTACGACCGCGCCCACCACCGCGAGATCAACGGCTTCGGCGGCCTCGGCCTGCAGATGCCCATCTACACCAGCGTCTTCAGCTTCGCCCTGTTCGCGGCGCTGGGCCTGCCCGGCCTGAGCGGCTTCGTGGGCGAGGCGATGATCTTCATGGGCATCTTCCCGGTGTACCGGACCGTGGCCATCGTCAGCGCCCTGGGCCTGGTCATCGGCGCGGCCTACGTGCTGTGGATGCTGCAGCGGGTGTTCCTGGGCCCGAAGAACGACAAGTACGACAGCCTGCCGGACATCAACGCCCGCGAGCTGTTCACCCTCGTGCCCATCGGCCTGATCGTGCTGCTGCTGGGCGTCTACCCGATGCCGGTGCTGAATCTGATGAAGGTGTCCCTGAACAACCTGATCAAGGTCGTGGCCGGCTAGGCGGCGCAGCGTGGGGAGTCCTCCTCGATGGAACTGTTGAACATCAATATCCCGGACTGGGCGGATCTGGCCTGGTGGCTCCCCGAAGCGATCCTCTGCGGCACCTTCCTGGTCGCCCTGCTGGCGGACCTGGTCGTGCGGGGCCGGCGCCCCTGGCTGCCGTTCGCGGTCTCGGTGGCCGGGCTGGTCACCGCCGGCGCCTACGCCGTGGCGGCCCTGGACCCGGGCACGCGCACCATCCTGGGCGACCTGGTGGTCGTCGACGGGCTGGCCGCCTACTTCCGCCTGCTGTTCATCTTCGTCGGCCTGGTCACGGTGCTCTTCGCCTGGACGGCCGAGGAGATCATGGGCCGGACCCGCGAGAACAAGGGCGAGTTCTTCGCCCTGACGGTGCTGATGACCGCCGCCATGTGCGTGATGGCCGAGGCCAAGGACCTGCTGATGCTCTACCTGTCGATGGAGGCCGTCGGCATCGTCAGCTACGTCATGGCCGGCTACATGCGCACCAGCCTGCGCAGCACCGAGGCCAGCCTGAAGTACGTGATCTTCGGCGCGGTCAGCAGCGCGATCATGCTCTACGGCCTCTCGCTGCTGTACGGCATGACCGGCTCGATGCAGTTCGACGGCATCCGCGCCGGGCTGATGGGCGGGCAGGTCGACGACTTCGGGCTGCTGGTGGCGGTGATCCTGGTGATCGCCGGCATGAGCTACAAGATCGCCGCGGTGCCCTTCCACTACTGGGCGCCGGACGTCTACGAGGGCGCGCCGACGCCGGTCAGCGCCCTGTTCTCGGTGGGGCCCAAGGCCGCCGGCTTCGCCCTGATGATCCGCTTCTTCTACACGACCCTGGCCGCGGGGCCGGACGCGGCCGGGTCGGCGGGCCTGGTGCAGCAGATCAACTGGCCGCTGCTGATCGCGGTGATGTCGGCCGTGACCATGACCTACGGCAATCTGGTGGCGTTGCGCCAGTTGAACGTCAAGCGCATGCTCGCCTACTCCAGCATCGCCCACGTGGGCTATCTGCTGATGGGCTTCGTGCTGCTGACGGAGACCGGGCTGCAGGCCATCCTCTTCTACCTGCTGGTCTACGCCCTGATGAACCTGGGCGCCTTCCTCTTCGTGGTGGCCATCAACAACCACCTCCGGAGCGAGCACCTGGACGACTACGTGGGCCTGGGCTTCCGCGCGCCCTGGGCGGGCGTCATGATGGTGGTGTTCCTGGCCTCGCTGACCGGCGTGCCGCCCTTCGCCGGCTTCGTCGGCAAGTGGTACCTGTTCATCGCGGTCATGGACAAGCAGTGGTTCTGGCTGGCCATCATCGCGGCGCTGAACAGCGTGGTCAGCCTCTACTACTACTTCCGGGTGGTGAAGGCCATGTTCCTGACGCGCCCGGCCGAGGGCGCGAACCTGTCGCCGCTGAAGCTGCACTGGCTGCAGTACGTGCTGCTGGCGGTGCTGGCGATCCCCACCCTGGGCCTCGGCCTGTTCTTCGGGCAGTTCACGGGGCTGGCGGACCGGGCGATCCTGATGATGACGACGGGGTTCTAGGCGCGGCGGCGAGATCGCGGGCCGGCACCCCCCGGGTACCGGCCTGCCGCCTTTGGGGACGGGGCGTAAATGGTCCAAAAATAAACTGGACAAAAATCCACCATTTATTCTAGGATAACGGCTCGGCGGGCAGAGACGGGGGACTGCTCTCCTGCTGCGAGCAGCCGGACTCGGCGACGGCGACGTTCCCGCTACCGATCCCGCTTCCAGCCGTTCCGGGTGGCCAACCACCCGGAACGGCTGGGCCCCACCATTTGACTCGTTCTTATCAATAATGAAATCCACTATCACAAAAACTCCGTAAACGTCTGCCTATTTTGGAGTTGCGGGCTACGCGGTCCGTCCGTCACCATGCGGGTGTTGCGGCCGGTGCCGGCCGTGCAGGCCCGGTCGGCCCGAGCGCCGGCTCCAGCTCCGGAGGAATCGGTCACCATGCCCTATCGCCGCGTCCTGGCTTGCGGCCTGGCGGTTGCCTGGCTGGCGGCTCCCCCGGCGGCGCCGGCCGCCGCGGTCGCCCTGCCCGCCCCGCAGCCTTCCTGGTCGTTCGGCCTGCGCTCGACGGGCTACGCCTACCAGGCCGAGGACACCGCCGGGGCGACGACGGACCACGCCCGGCTCTACCAGCACTTCGCCGGCACGGCTGCGGGCCTGGCCGGCGGGCGCCTGGGCTTCCGCGTTTCGGGGCGCTTCGCGAACCTGCCGAGCGACGCCGGACCCCTGTTCGAGCAGTCCCGGCTGCACACGGGCGTGATGGAAGCGCGCCTCGGCGCCCGGATGCGGGCCGAGGCCGGCCGCCAGTTCCTGCAGGCCGGCGTCACGGGCCTGACCCTGGATGGTGCCCGGCTGGCCTGGCGCGGCGCCCGGGGCACCGAGGCCTCGGTGTGGGCCGAGGGCACGGCCGCGCCGCCTACGACCTCGAAAGCGAGCGCTGGCAGAAGGTCGAGGTCCAGGGGCAGTGGCGCGCTTCGGCCGGGCGGCCGGTGGTGACCGTCCAGTACGTGGACCGGTATCCGACCATCGACGCGGCCTCCTGGTTCTCCCGCTTCACCGGCCTGGAGAGGATCCGCCTGGCCCGCGCCGGCGTGCGTTGGGAAAGTGAAGGGCGCTGGGGCGGCGAACTCGAGGGGGTGGGCGCCTACGTGGGCTCCCGCACCGATGCGCGCATGGGCCTGGCGATCCTGCTGCCGGTCGCCCGGGTCGGCTACTCCCTGCGCACCGGCGACGGCGGCGACGAGAACTCGGTCTACGGCGAGGCCGCCTGGCAGGCTCGGCCCTGGCTGAGGCTGGAGGGGGAGGCCTCGTACCTGACCTACGCCCTGTTCGCCGACGCGCCCGAGGACCAGGAGCGCGACTTGACCACCCTGGCTGCCCGCGCGCGCGTGGAGCTGCGCTCGGGACTGAACGTCACCGCGGAGGTCCAGAGCCTCGTGAATCCGGTCTACGACCGGGACGTCCGCGTCCTCCTGGGCGTGGACCTGGCCATGGGCCGGGGCGCGTCGCGCTTCGGGCTGGACCAAGGAGGCTGGCTGCGATGAGGATCATGCTGCCGGTGGCCGTGCTTGCGCTCGCCGTCGGGGCCGCCGTGGCCCAACTGCCGGACCGCATCATCCTGCCCCACGACGTCCACCACGAGGCCGAGGTGGAGTGCGCCGTGTGCCACGAGGGCGTGGCCGGGTCCCGGACCGCCGGCGAGTCCTTCCGCCCGGGCATGGACGTCTGCGCCTCCTGCCACGACGTGGAGGACGGCGATGCCTGCGTCATGTGCCACACCAACGTGGACGAGGCCGGGGACTACCCGCGCCGCGCCTACGGCGCCGACAGGTTCGTCCACGCGCCCCACGCGGCGGCGGGCCCGGCGTGCGCCGCCTGCCACGGCGATCCGGCCGGTGCGGAGCGGCCCATCCCCGGCAAGCCCGTATGCCGCGGCTGCCACGAGACGGCCGACGACTACGCCGACTGCCGCCTGTGCCACGCCGCAGGCGCCCGGCTGACCCCCGCCGACCACCAGGGTGGCTGGGACGTGCGCCACGGCGCCTTTGCCCGCGCCGACCAGGCAGCCTGCGCCCTGTGCCACACCCAGACCACCTGCCAGGAGTGCCACGCCGGCGACAACGTGCGCCCGCGCAGCCATTCCCTGGACTTCGCGTTCGCCCACGCGAGCCGGGCCCGCGGCCACGAGCAGGAGTGCGCGGCGTGCCACACCGAGCCCGAATACTGCAGCTCCTGCCACGCGGCTAACCGGGTCCTGCCGGACAGCCATTCGCGGGTGGGCTGGGTGCGCGCGTCCGACGGCGGCCGGCACGCCGTCGACGGCGTTTTCGACCTGGAGAGCTGCGTCGCCTGCCACGACGACGGTCCGGCGGCGCCGACCTGCGCCGCGTGCCACGGAGGTTGATCGCCATGAGACGCGCGAGCGCCATCCTCCTGGTCCTGGCGGCTTGCGGCCTCGATCTCCTGGGCGGCTGCGCCGAACGCGCCGACGACCCGCAGCTGACCGCCCACCCCGACGCGTGGCTGCAGGAGCAGGCCGCCGACTTCCACGGCGAGTACGTGAAGGCGGGCGGGGCGGGCTCCTGCGCCGGCTGCCACGGCGCCGACGGCAGGGGACAGGAGGCCGTCCCCGGCTGCTGGGACTGCCACGACGGACCGGGCGGCCATCCCGCCGGCTGGGTTGAGCCCACGGCCCACGGGGCCGATGTGCAGGCCGACGGCCCCGACCAGTGCGCCGCCTGCCACGGCGAGGACTTCCGCGGCGGCTGGTCCGGCGTTTCCTGTTACGCCTGCCACGACGGGCCCACCGGCCGCCACCCCGAGGGCTGGGCCGAACCCTCCCTGCACGGCGCCTACGTGCGCACCGGCGGCGTCTCGTCCTGCACGCCGTGCCACGGGGAGGACTCCGGTGGCGGCACCAGCGGCGTGTCCTGCTATGGGTGCCACGACGGTCCGGGCGGGCACCCCACCGGCTGGGCCGAACACCTCCAGCATGGCAGCGTGGCGGCCACGGGCGGCGCAGAGCGATGCACCGACTGCCACGGCGCCGACTACCACGGCGGCTGGAGCGGCGTGTCCTGCTACCAATGCCACGACGGGCCCACGGGCCGCCACCCCGAGGGCTGGGCCGACGCGGCGCAGCACGGCGCCTACGTCCGGGACAACACGCCGGCGTCCTGCGAGTCCTGCCACGGCGCCGACTACCGGGGCGGGACCAGCGGCATCTCCTGCTACCAGTGCCACGACGGCCCGGGCGGCCACACCTCGGCCTGGCAGTACTCGCAGCACGCCAACTACGTCGCCACCTATTCGGCGCTGTCCTGCCGGCCATGCCACGGCGACGCGTACCAAGGGGGCTGGAGCGGCATCTCCTGCTACCGCTGCCACGACGGTCCGGGCGGGCATCCGGGGGATTGGGTGGACCGGGAGCAGCACGGCATGTTCGTCGTGGACTGGTCCGCGCTGGGCTGCCGGTCGTGCCACGGCCCGGACTACGGGGGGGGGTGGAGCGAGGTCTCCTGCTACCAGTGCCACGACGGACCAGGGGGCCACCCCATCGGCTGGCGGGGGCGCAACCGGCACGGCACCTACGCCGAGACCTACGGCATCCATCCCTGCGCCGCCTGCCACGGCCAGGATTACCGGGGCGACTGGACGGGCGTGTCGTGCTACCAGTGCCACGACGGCCCGCTGCCTTGACCTAACGGTAGAGGGTCTTGACCCCGCCCCAGGTCGCCTCCTCGTCGTATTGCCGGCAGAAGACGCAGAACACGGGCGAAGCGAAGCTGCCCGACGACGGGACCGCGACGGAGATGGAGAACTCATCCTCGTAGTCCGCCACGGCCATGGACCCGGGGATCGACGGCGTCGTCGACACGGGAGCGAGCAGGACGCGGCCGCCGGTCCCGCTGAACTCGCCCAGGGTCAGGGTCATCAGGGCGGCGGCGTCGCCCGAGACCGGGATGTCGGCCCCCACAAAGAAGTTGGGCGGCGACATGAAGTTGATGCAGGCGGCGGGCAGCGCCGCGTCCAGCAAAAAGACGTTCGAGGGCAGTTCGAGCCGGAACTCGAAGCCGCCCAGGCGGTCGATGCGCGAGTTGGTGTGCTCGTTCCAGGGGTTGATCAGGACCGCGTAGACGGGGAAGGTGCCGGGATCCCCCTCGTAGGCCGCCAGGTCGGCGGCCTCGTCCAGATCCCGGGGCAGGTCGGTGTACAGGCCGATGGCGTTCTGCAGATCGGGAAGTCCGGCGGATGCGGGGGCCGCCGGGGCGAACAGCAGCACGGCAACGGGCAGCGCGAGCGAGCGCACGAGCGAGTGCATGGGACCCTCCTGGGCTTCGGGTCGGGCGGGCACCCATGGATATACGGTACGCGGGGGTCTCCTGTAAAGGGCCGGGCATGGCCACGGGCACCACCGACCGGGCAGCCGGCGCCGGGCGGCGGCGTAATAGGTCGATTGCCGGCGCGCTCCCGGTGTATCCTGTCGGCACCCGGGGCGGTCCCGGGAGCCCGCCGGAAGGAGACCGTCGATGGCCGTCACCGGCCGCGTGGATCCGCGCGCCGCCCGGGCGCGCCCCGAATGGGGCCGCGACGCCGCCTATCGTGCCCTGCTGCGCCACGCCCTGCTGCGGCTGGTCTTCCTCTATTTCATCCCGCTGCTGCTGTTGACCGTGTTCTTCCACGTCCAGTACCGCCTGGTGGTCCGTGACGCCGAGCGCCGCCACCTGCAGGCCCTGGCCGAGCACCAGGCGGCGATGCTGGACATCTTCCTGGGCGATCGGCTGCTGAACCTGACGGGCCTGACCGACGATCCGGGCGCCCTGCTGCAGCCCGACCGCGCCGACCTCGAGCACAACCTGGCCCAGCTGCGGCGGGCCAGCGAGGCCTTCATCGACCTGGCCGTGTTCGACGGCGAGGGCCGCGTGCTGGCCTATGCGGGGCCCCTGCCCGAACTGCAGGAGCGGCGCTACGACCAGGAGGCGTGGTTCGTGCGGCTGCGGGAAGGGGAGTCCTCCCACGTCATCACCGACATCTACCCGGGCTTCCGCAGCCAGCCCCACTACACGATGGCCGTGAAGCTGGAGCCGGCGGGGACCGTCCGCGTCCTGCGCGCGGTGATCTCGCCGGAGATCACGGCGGCGCATCTGGCGGCCATCGAGGCCGCGGGGGCGCCGCCGCACCCGGCCCGGCAGGGCGTGCTGGCGGGGATCGCCACCAGCCTGTGGCTGACGACGGTGGCCTTCTGCCTGCTGGGAGGGCTGGTGATCGGGCTGCAGGCGCGCTGGGTGGCGAGGCAGCAGTTCGCGGCCCTGCAGAAGGAGCAGGAGCTGACCCGCCAGCTCATCCACGCGGCGCGCCTGGCCACCGTCGGCGAGCTCTCGGCCGGCCTCGCCCACGAGGTGAACAACCCCCTGGCGGTGGTGGCGGAGAAGGCGGGCCTGATCAGGGACCTGCTGGATCCCCGCTTCGGCCGCGAGGCCACGCCCGCGCAGATCAACGGCCACCTGGAGGCCATCGAGGCCGCGGCCTACCGGGCCACCGGCATCACCCGTCGCCTGCTGGGCTTCGTGCGCCGGGGCGAGGTGCGCCTGGTGGAACGCGACCCCCACGCCCTGGCGGACGAGATCCTCGAAGGTATCCTGAAGAGCGCGCTGGAGCATGCCGGCGTGACCGTCGTGCGCGATTACGACCCGCAGCTGGGCGCCGTCGTCACCGACCCGGACCAGCTGCGGCAGGTGCTGCTGAACCTGCTGAAGAACGCGATCGACGCCATGACCGGCGGCGGCGTGCTCACGGTGCGCACCCGCCGCGACGGCGAGCGCTTCGCTCTGGAGGTCGCCGACACGGGGGTCGGCATGACCGCCGAGCAGCTGGAACGGGTCTTCCTGCCGTTCTTCACCACCAAGGAGCCCGGCAAGGGCACGGGCCTGGGGCTGAGCGTCAGCTACGGCATCGTCGAGGGGCTGGGCGGCCGGCTTGCGGTCGCCAGCAGTCCGGGCCGGGGCAGCACCTTCACGGTCGAGCTGCCGCTCAGGAGGTGACCATGGACCGCGATCGCCGCACCCACCGCCCGTGCGTGCTGCTGGTGGACGACGAGGAGGAGTTCCGCCAATCCCTCGCCGCGCGGCTCGAGCTGCGCGGCTTCGCGGTGCTGCAGGCGCCGTCGGGCGAGGAGGCCCTGCGCCTGGCCCGGGCGAACCGCGACGTGGACGTGGTGGTGCTCGACTGCGTCATGCCCGGCATGGACGGGGCGGCCACCCTGGACGAGCTGCGGCGCTACCGCCGGGAGGTCCCGGTGGTGATGCTCACCGCCCACGGCAGCGTGGACCGGGCGGCCGAGATGGGGCGGCGGGGAGCCTTCCGCTACCTGGCCAAGCCGGTGCCCCTGGCGGAGCTGGAGCAGGTGCTGTGGGAGGCGGACCGCGAGCACGCCCACGCCCTGGCCCGCCGCGACACGCCCCTGCAAAGGGACAAGCGGCGCGCGCCGTTGCGCCTGCGGCCCAGCCCGCGCGCGCTGATGCTGGGGGTGATCCTGTCCGGGCTGCTGGCCCTGGTGCTGGCCGCCTGGCTGCCGCCGTCGTCCGCCCTGGTGGGCCTGCTGGACCTGCCGAAGGGCGCCGACCCGGAGAACGACCCCATCGCCGGCTACGCCTCCTACCGCGAACTGGCGGTGGGCGCGACCATCGCCGACCACTACGTCGCCACCTACCGCCCGGCGGGCATCGCACCGGGCCAGCCGGACCTGGCGCGCCGGGCCGCCGGCCGCACCCAGCTGATGATCGCCCTGATCGCCGTGGCCGCGATGTTCTGGGCCACGGGGGCGGTGCCCATCGGGGCCACGGCCCTGCTGGTGGCGGTGGTGATGTACGCCGGCGGGGTGATGCGCCCGGACGACATCGGCCAGTCCTTCGTCAAGGACGCGGTGGTGTTCATCTTCGGCGTGCTCGCCCTGTCGCGGGTGATGACCCGCACGGGCCTGGACAAGCGCATCGCCATGCTGCTGCTGCGGCCGGTGCGGGGGCCCGCCACCCTGCTGTTCGTCTTTCTGCCGATGTTCGCCCTGGCCTGCTCGTTCATCAGCGAGACCGTCCTGGTCACCCTGGTGATGCCCCTGTTCCTGCTGATCTGGCGCGGCCTGCCGCGGCAGGAGGGGCGCGACCTGCGGCCGGTGCTGGTGCTGTTCGCCCTGCTGGTCTGCTACGCCTCGAACCTGGGCGGGCCAGGCTCGCCGGCCGCCGGCGGCCGCAACGCCATCATGGTGGGCATCCTGTCCGACTACGGGAAGGCGCCCACCTTCCTGGAGTGGATGCGCTACGGCCTGCCCTTCGTGCCGGTGGCCTCGCTGGTGCTGGGCGCCTACTTCTTCATCGTCTTCCGGCGCCACCTGCCCCCCGGCGGGCTCGACGCCGCGGCCGTCGCCCGGCAGGAGAGCGACCGCATCGGGCGCCTGACCCGGGAGGAGAAGCTGACGGCGGCGGTCTCGCTGGCGGTGGTGGCGGGCTGGGTCCTGGGCGGCGAGCGCCTGGGCATGGGCGGTCCCGTGCTGGGCGGGCTGGTGCTCTTGAACCTGCTGGGGGTGGCCGACTGGCGGGACGTGACGAAGGTCCCCTGGGACGTGGTCTTCCTCTACGGCGGCGCCAGCGCCCTGGGCCGCGGCCTGGCCGAGACCGGCGGCGCGCTGCACCTGGCGCGGGGGTTCCTGGACCTGGTGCCGGACGCCCTGCTGCACGACCGCCTCCTGCCCATGGCCGTCAGCCTGGCCACCGGCGTGGCCACCAACTTCATGAGCGACGGCGCCACGGTGGCGGCGCTGGGTCCGATCACCGTGCCCATGGCCAAGGCCGCGGGCGTGCACCCCTGGGCGCTGGGCTTCGCCACCTCGTTCGCCTCGTCGTTCGCCCACATGCTGATCATCGGCACGCCGGCCAGCGCGTTGGTGTACATTCTCTGTAGGGATCCGCAGACCGGCCGGCAGCTGGTGACGCGGACGGATTTCCTGAGGCACGGCTTCGTGGTCTGGATCCTGAGCTTCGTCGTGCTGTGGGGGTGGACGTTCCTGGGGTACTGGCGCTGGCTGGGCCTGGTGACCTGAGGGAGGCGGCGAGATGGACGAGCCCATCCGGCTGTTGATCGTGGACGACGAGGAACCCTTCGTTGCCGCCCTGCAGGAACGGCTGGCGCTGCGCGGGTTCGCCGTGGCCACCGCCGGGGGCGGCGCCGAGGCCCTGGCCCTGTGCGCCGACGACCGCTTCGACCTGGCCCTGGTGGACCTGAAGATGCCCGGCATGGACGGCCAGGAGCTGCTGACGCGCCTGAAGGCGGCCCACGAGTTCCTCGAGGTGATCATCCTGACCGCCCACGGCACCCTGGGCAGCGCCGTCGAGTGCGCCAAGCTGGGCGCCTTCGGCTACCTGGCCAAACCCTGCGAAATGGACCAGCTGCTGGAGGTGCTGCGCGACGCCTACGCCCAGCGCCTGCGCCGCAAGTTCGCGGCCCTGGAACAGACCCAGCAGCGGCGCCTGCAGGCACTGATGGACGCGGCCGCCCACGAATCGCCCCTGGGCATCCTGCGCCGCATGCGCGAGCTGGACGACGGGCGGCGCTAGGGCGCGGGCTGCGCCAGCAGATCCGCGATCACCTCGACCATGCGCGCGAACTCCGCCTCCTCGTAGCCCTGGGCCTGGAAGGCGATGCGACCGTTGCGGTCCAGCACGTAGCTGCGGGGGATGAAGGCCTCGGCGTACCGGGCGAACACGCTGCGGTCGGTGTCCAGGGCGCAGGGCCAGCCCGCCCCGTGCTTGCGCACGAAGGGCGCCACCACGTCGGCGCCCTCCTCGCGGGCGACCGAGACCATGGCGAAGCCCTCGCCCCCGAAGCGCTCCCACACGTCCCGCTGCAGGTGCGGCATCTCGGCGATGCAGGGCGGGCACCAGGTGGCGAAGAAGTTCACCAGGACGACCTTGCCGCGTTGGGCCGCCAGGTCGAAGGTGCCGCCGTCCAGCAGCGGCGCCGTGAACAGGGGCGCCTCGTCGCCCACGACCGTCAGCGAGGTGCGGGCCACCTCGGCGGGGTCGTCGCCGCGGGGGGCGGGGGTGCCGGCGCAATTGGACAGCGACAGCAGCAGCAACGGCAGGGCGAAGATCCGGCGTGGCGTCATGGCAGGGCGGCCTCCCGGGTGGGCGAGGTATTCCAGCCGGGGCATGATAGCACGATGGGGGGTGCGGCGTGCCCCCGCCGGCCGACCTGGTTTGACATCAGGCCGCGTCTTCCCGTAAACTGGAGTTGATCTCTCCTGGTCCAGCGGGCCGCGTCCCTCGCTCACTCCGGGCGCCCCGCAGGGCCGCACCGTGATCGGGGGAAACCGTGCGCATCCTGCTGACCTGCCTGCTGGCCGGCCTTTGCCTGCCATTGGCCGCCGTCGCCCGTCCCGCCCCGGAGGCCGTCTTCAACCTGGGCGACGCCCGCATCGTCGGCGGCCCCGTCGGCGGCGCGGCCAAGGCCGCCGGCGACACCCTCGTCCTGCTCGGTCCCCACGGCAGCGGGGCGTCGGTCATCGGCACGTTCCAGACCGCCAGCGGCGCACCCGACTGGAACGGCTGGACGAGCGTCGACCTGACGGCCGACCCCCACCTGGCCTGGCACGCGTCCACCTTCAAGGCGGTCAGCGGCAGCTACTCGGCGTGGTGCGGCGACGCCGGCCTGCCACCCTGCGTCGGGGCTCCGTGGGATCAGGTCGGCGGCTACGGCGCCGGTTGGGCCGAGTACCTGGAGTGGCGGGGCACGGTAGCCGACAACTCCCTGCCCTGCACGGTCACCGTCGCGGCCGTGGCCAACTACGACACCGAGGCCGGCTACGACGAATGTTCCATCACCTGCGAGAAGAGCGGCGGGGTGTTCGTCGAACTGTGGCAGGACTGGGGGTTCGCCGAGGCCGCGGCCATCGGCGGCGCCACGGTCTACGCACCGGCGGACTACCTGGGCCCCGGCGGTGACGAGGTCTGCGTCCTGTTCCGCTTCATCTCCGACAGCGCGTTCTCGGGGGACGACTGCCTGTACCCCAACGACGGGGCCATCCAGGTGGACGACGTGGTCATCACGCTGGACAACGGCAGCGGCTACAGCCACGACTTCGAGGACGGGACCCTCGGGGACTTCGTGGTGGTGACCGAGCGCGGCGTGGGCGATTTCGCCCAGCTGTGGACCGGCCTGCGCGATCTGGACCCCTGCCGGGAGAACGTCACGCCGCAGGTGGCCTTCATCGACGACGGCATCGTGGTGCCGGGCACCGGCGGCTCGCCGTGCCTCAGCTGGTGCTACGGACCGGGGGGCTGGGTCGTGAACACCACGGGGGGCGTGGCCGATGACCGCTTTCCCTACTGGAATCCCCAGGACAACCGCCACCTGCACAACGCGGTGACGTCGCCGCCCTTGGCCTGGGCCGACACCGGCCACGACGGGGCCCTGTTCTCGTTCGACGTCTACCGCCACGAGGACCTGACCGGGGATGCCCCGGGCGTGCTCTACACCTGGGCGGTGCGCTCGGTCGCCAGCGGCGATCCCGCGGACCTCGCGCGGGCCGTTTGGCGGAACCGCGGCTCCCACTACCCCCTCCACGTCGGCGGCCCGGACTACCACCGCCAGGTCGTGGATCTGGCCGACCTGCTCGTGCCCGGCCGCACCCACGTCCAGGTGCGGCTGGCCGCCTACGATAGCGGGAACTGGAACGGCAACGACGCCACGCCCGCGCCGTACTTCGACAACGTGCGGCTGGTGTCGTTCACGGCCGTGGGCCCGTCCCTGGCCGCGGACCCGCGCTTCCTGCCCGCCGACGCCTTCCCCGCCAGCGGCGAGGTGGACCTGGTGGACCTGGGGGCCAACAGCGTGCCCCTGCGGTCGGCGACGGACCGGACCCAGTCCGGCTTCTATGGCGAGATGTTCATCACCTGCGCGCCGCTCGGGGCCGGCGCGGAGCTGACCGGAGCGCCCGAACTCCACTGGCGCCTGCGGCGCAACCCCGTGTTCGACCCGTGGCGCAGCGCCGGCCTGCCCGACCAGGGCAGCGCCCCTTGCATTGCCATCTCGGGGTACGGCGACGACGCTTGGGCGTTCGACCTGCCGGACGAGGGCTTCCTGTTCCCGGGCGACCGCCTGCACTACTTCTTCACCGCCACCCAGGACGCGGGCGGGGTGACGAGCACGACCATCCTGCCGGCGGACACGACCGGGTTCGCCTCCTTCGCCGACTACCCCCGCTTCGACGGCGGCTACGACCCGTCCTTCTCGGTGCGGGCGCTGCCCACCGTGCACGAGGTCGCCGGGCAGCCGGGTACGTACGCCGCCCGCCGCGCCCTGTTCTGGCACGACTCGGGTACGGCCGCCGACTGGCAGCTCTGGACGCGGGTGTTCCACGAGTCGAATCTCCTGCACCAGGACGACCTGGACGTCTTCCATACCCAGGCCGCCGCCCTGCGGCTGTACGACGGCCTGGGGGCGCGGGCCACCGTGGCCCAGCTCGCGGGCTACGACTACCTGGTCTACACCAGCGGGGAGATGTCCCTGGGCACCCTCGACGGCGGCGTCATCAGCTCCCGTGCGGCCAGCCCCGACGCCGCGACCGTCGACGCCTGGCTGCGCCTGGGCAACAAGCGCCTGCTGGCCTGCGGCAACGATCTGGCCAGCGACCTCGCGGCCGGCGCGCCCGAGCAGGCGGCGTTCGTCGGCACCTGGCTCGGCGTCACGGTCGACGACCGCGACGTGCGCCCCCTCATCGACGGCCAGACCACGCCGACGGCCCTGGTCGAACCGGGCAACCCGGTGCTGGCTTCGGTATCCAGCTGGCTGGCCTACGGCGGCGGCTGCTACGGCCCGCCGCGGCCCGACGGCTACGGGGACGTGGTGCGCGACCGCTTCGACGCCGTGACGGCGGTGGGCGGGGCCGTGCGCCTGGCCGGCTG
>JACZKN010000191.1 GCA_014859985.1 Candidatus Krumholzibacteriia bacterium
GCGCGGAGGCGGCGGGGCGGGGCGGGCCGTCCGTGGCCATGCCCTGGCGCCCCGCCAGGCGGCGGGCGATGCTGTCGACCTGCTGGTCCGTCAGCCTGCGCATCACCCGTCACCTTCGGGCCCGCCCTTGCGGTACCGTTCCTCGCCCTCGATGTCCCAGCTGTCGACGATGGCCATGATCACCGCGTCGACCGGCTTGTTCTGCGTGGCCGTGGTCTGCCGCGCCGACGAGCCGGAGGCGTACAGCACGTACTCCCCCTCGCCGGCGCCGACCGCGTCCACGGCCACCACCGTCCCGCCGGTGAGCTTGCCGTCGGGCCCGGCCTGGCCCAGCATCAGGAGCGTCAGGCCCTCCAGGGCCTCCTCCTTGCGGCTGGCCACCACCCGGCCGAGCACCTTCGCCAGGTTCACGGCCTACGCCTCGTCCGCGCGGCCCAGCGGCATCACGGCGTCGACGTTGGCGTGGGGGCGCGCGATCACGTGCACCGCCACCACCTCGCCCACGCGGGTCGCGGCGGTCTGGCCCGCGTCGCAGGCGGCCTTCACCGCGGCCACGTCGCCGCGCACCACGGCGGTGGTGTAGCCCCCGCCGGTCTTCTCGTAGCCCACCAGTTCCACGCGGGCCGCCTTGACCATCGCGTCGGCGGCTTCCACGGTCGCCGCGAAGCTGCGGCACTCGATCATTCCCAGGGCGTCGGCCATCGTGTTTCCTCCTCATGGGGACCGTCTACTGACAAGGGACTATTTCGCTGCCGTCCTGCCGTCCAGGGCCTCCAGCGCCGCGACCGCGGCCGGCCGCGCCGATTGCACGTCGCGCTCCTCGCCGCCGATGTACACGCGCCCGAAGGCGCCGAAGGCGCGCACCTCCAGGATGTTGATGCGCGCCGCCTTCTCCGCCTCGTTGGCCGCCAGCGCGGCGTAGGCCGCCGGTTCGCACTCCAGCACGAAGAGGGTCTGGCCGGCGAGGATCAGGTTTCCGTGGCGCATCCGGTTGATCAGCATGCACTGGTGGTCGTCCAGGTGGCGCACCACCTGGTCGCTGATGATGCGCGGCTTCAGCCGCTGGTCCTCGCGCAGCTCCAGCGCCGCGAGGATGGCCTCGCCCGCCTGGCGCACGTCGGCCTGGCTGTCGCTGTGCACCTCGAGCATGCCGAAGTTGCGCTCGACGATCTGCATGCCCGGCGTGACCGACGTGCTCTTGAGCGCGATGTCCATCACCCGGTTGATCTCGATGCCCGGCGCGATCTCCACGAACAGGCTGGCCTGCCCCACCTTGGGCAGGAAGCCCTGGGCCACCGTCGCCTGGAAGGAGGCGAACTGGGGCTGCAGGCTGTCGATCACGCAGTAGGCTCTGAGGTCGACCATCACGCCTCCTGGCGGCTGACCGCGGTGTTCTGGGCCTCCTGGACGATGGCGATCGAGGCCGACGCGCCGATCCTCGTGGCGCCGGCCTCGATCATGCGCTTGGCGTCGCTGAACGACTTGATGCCGCCGGAGGCCTTGACTTCCATGCCCGCCCCCCTGACGACCGACGCCATCAGCGCAACGTCCTCGGCGGTCGCGCCGCCGCTGGAGAAACCCGTCGAGGTCTTCACGAAATCCGCCCGCGCCCGTCGCGACAGTTCGCAGGCCCGCACCTTCTCCTGGTCCGTCAGCAGCGCGGTCTCGATGATGACCTTGCTGCGGGCCGAACCGTCGCGGCAGGCCTCGACGACGGCCAGGATGTCCTTGAAGACGTAGTCGTCGTCGCCGCTCTTGAGGCGCCCGACGTTGATCACCATGTCGATCTCCTTGGCCCCGTCGCGGATGGCCCGGCGCGTCTCCATGCCCTTGATCTCGGGCGTGCCGGCGCCCAGGGGGAAGCCGACCACGCTGCAGGCCAGGACCGGCGTGCCGCGCAGGCCGCGGGCCACCCGCGCCACCCAGCAGGGGTTGACGCAGACCGAGCGGAAGGAGAACTCCCGGGCCTCGGCGACCACCTTGTCGATCATGGCGACGGTGGCGTCGGCCTTCAGGATGGTGTGGTCGATGTAGCGGGCCACGTCCTCGGGAATGCGGCCGGGACGGTCGGGCCCGTGGGACAGGCGCCGCGCCCCCAGCTCGATGAACGCGCGCGCCGTGTCGGGGCTGGTGCCCACGCAGGGCCCCGCGTGGCCGGGCCCGCCCAGCAGGCCCTGCAACCGGGCCGCGATGCGCGCCAGGTCCGCCTCCGAGAGGTCGGCCAGGGGGTCGCC
>JACZKN010000192.1 GCA_014859985.1 Candidatus Krumholzibacteriia bacterium
AGTCCGCGAAGGGCTCCTGGCGCAGCAGGACCATGGCGCCGTCGTGGCGGTAGACGTAGTGGACGTCGGCGCCCAGGCGTAGGACCTGGATCTCGCGGCGCGGTCCCAGGGGCCAGACCGCCAGCAGGGTGGCCTGTCCCCCGGCACCGCGGCGCGTGAAGCGGGCCAACAGGCGCAGGCACAGGAACAGCAGCCCGAAGACGGCCAGCAGGCCGCCCACGGCCTGCCACCAGGGCGGCGCCGCGCCCTGGCCCGCCAGGGGCAGGGCGGCCGTTGCCAGCATCCAGGTCACAGCACCCTCTTGAGGCGTTCGACCCGGTTCAGGAGCTTGGTCACCCGCACCGCGAAATGGTCGTCCACCACCACCACCTCGCCGGTGGCGAGCAGGGCGCCGTTGACCATGATGTCCACCGGCTCGCTGGACTGGCGGGTCAGCTCCACCACCGAACCCTGGGCAAGGTTCAGCACGTCGCGGAACTTCAGGCGGGCCCGACCCAGCTCCACCGAGACCTGCAGGTTCACGTCCAGCAGCAGGTCCAGGTTCTGGGCGTTGGGCACAGCGTCCCCCAGGTCGCGCAGCAGGGAGGTGGACTCGGCGTCCAGCACCGTGGTGGGGGCGTCGGCCGGGGTCCGGGGATCGGGGTTGCGCTCGTTGCTCATCGTCTACTCCTTGGTCAGCTTGCGCACCAGGCGGACGGCCCGGTTCGGTCCGATGCGGCCGGCCTCGCCCAGCCAGCTCTCCTGCCCTTCGATGCGCACCCGCAGGGGCGCGTCCACGGCCTGGGGCAGGCGCAGGATCTGGCCTTCCTTCAGGGAGAGGATCTCCTCCAGGCTGGCCTCGACCGTCCCCAGCTCGACGATCAGCTCGCTGGCGGTGCCCTGGACCAGGCCCAGGATGCGCCGGCGGTCGTCCCGCAGCTCGGCCTCGGTGCGCAGTTCCACCGACTCGTGGGGGTCGAAAACGTCGCGCACCGGGCCGAAGCCGTTGGCCGGGAAGGCCAGTTCGCAGAGGCCGTCGGTGGCCCCCACCTGGACGTTGAAGCGCAGGATGATCAGCGACTCCCCCTCGGCCAGGCCGCCGAGGTAGCCGGGGTTGTTCTCCAGGCGCACGAAGGCGGGCTTGACCTCGACGAACTTGGCCATGCTCCGGCGCAGGATCTCCAGGAAGCGCTCCATGAGGCCGGCGTTGATGCCGCGCTCGATCTCGGTGAAGTCCCGCATCGTGGAATGGGTGCCCAGGGCGCCGCCCAGCAGCTTCTGCATCAGCACGAAGCACAGGCCCAGGTCCAGGTGCACGATGCTCTGGCCCTTCAGCGGCTCGAGGGTCACGAGGGCGGCGCTGGTGGGGTTGGGCAGGCCAGCCAGGTATTCGCCCCAGGTGCACTGGCGCAGGCCCCGGTACTCCACCTGGACCGAGGCGCGCACGAGGCTCGTGAAGTCGATGCCGGCGGTCTTGGCGAAGCCCTCGCCCACCGCCTGCAGGTTGTTGGCGAAGGCCCGGGAGATGTTGTGCGGCCGGTTGAAGTCGTAGGGCCGGGGGCCGGCCATGGCCTCTTCCCGGGCGGGGTCCGCGTCCAGCACCGCGGCCACGTCCAGCGGGCCGCCGCCGTCGACCGTGCCGGCCAGCTCCGCGGCGGCGCCGATGGCGGCCTCGAGGTCCAGGTCGTCGGTCATCAGGTCGTTCCTGTCGCTGCCGTCGTCAGGCGCCACGCTGTTTCCCCTGTCCGCTCACTGTACGACCAGGTCGGAGAAGTAGACGTTCATGAGCGCGCCCTCGGGCATGCGCGCAGCGATGTCCCGGTGGATCTCGTCCCGCAGGGCCTTCTTGCCGGCCGGGGTCGCGAGGTCGTCGACGGTCTTGGTCGACAGGGCCATGATCACGATGTCCCGCAGCTGGGGAACGCGCCCGGCCGCGATCTTCGCCACCGCCGCGTCGCGCACCTCGAGATTGACGTTGATGCGCAGGTAGCGGGGCTTGCGGACGTCCGCGTCGAGGGTGACGATCATCTCCTCCAGGTTCACCAGCTGGCCCAGCGCCGGCAGGTCGGCCGGGACCTCCTGGGCGCCCTGCTCCTGGGGCACGCCCGCGGACTGCACCCCCAGCCGGGGCAGGATCACGAACTGGGTCAGGCCGATGGCGATGGCCGCCTGCAGGACGACGATCACCCCCAGCATGAGCACCTTGTTCTCGAGGAAGGCGAGCTTCCGGCGGCCCGCCTGCCCTTCCTGGACGTCAGATTTCTCGTCGGCCATGGGTCAGCTCCTTGTCACTTCCCGCCGGCGGCGGGCAGCCGGCCCAGGCGGCCGGTCACGGGATCGATGATCATGGGCGCGTCCGCGGACGCCGCGGCCGGGTCCTGGTCCGCCGGGACCGCGGGATCCGCCGCAGGCGCGGCCAGGGGCAGCTCCCCGCGCCGGGGCACCTCCTTGCCGCTCCACTTCAGGAGGATCTCGACCCGGCGGTTGGCCGTCCGCCCCTCGGCGCTGTCGTTGCCGGCCACGGGGCGGTGCTCGCCGTAACCCGTGGCGGCCAGGCGGTCGGCCGGCAGTCCCGCGGCTTGAAAGTATCGTGCCACCGACACCGCCCGCGCCGCCGAAAGCTCCCAGTTCGACGGGAACCGGTCCGAGCGGATGGGCAGGTCGTCGGTGTGGCCCTCGACCCTCACCTCGGCGGGGAACTTGCGGAACATGCGGGCCAGCCGCTCCAGCACGGGCGCCGCCTCGCCCCGCAGCTCGGCGCGGCCGGAGTCGAAGAGGAAGGGGGCGGTCAGCCGGAAGAGCACGCCGTCGTCCCGGATCTCCACCTGCACGTCGTCCTGGACCTGCCGGTCCAGGACCTCCTTCTCGATGCTGCGGATCTCGTAGAGGAACTCCAGGTTGCTCTCGCGGAAGGTGTCCCGGGGCACCAGCGGGGTGTTCAGCTCGATGACGGCCTCGGGCGTGGCCATGACCCCGAAGGCCTCCTTCAGGGACTTGGCGGCCTGCTCGAACTTGACCTCCTGCATGGACGAGAACGAGACGATGAGCACGAAGAAGGTCAGCAGCAGGGACATCATGTCCCCGTAGGTCATGACCCACCCGTCGAGGCCCTTCTTGACGACGGTCTTCTTCTGCCTGGCCACGTGGGCCTCCCCTGCCGCCGCCTGGACCCGTCACCGGCGGACGCCCGGTCAGGCGGCCTTTTCCTTGGACTCGTCCAGCTTCCGGCGCAGCGTCGGCGAGAGGAAGGACTTGAGCTTCTCCTCGACGATCCGCGGCGAATCGCCGCTCTGGATGGCCATGATGCCGTCGATGATCATCTGCTTGACGAGCATCTCCTCCTTCGAGCGCATCTCGAGCTTGCCCGCCATGGGCAGGAAGAAGGCGTTGGCCAGGACGGCGCCGTAGAAGGTCGTGATCAGCGCGGTGGCCATGCCGGCGCCGATCTGGGTGGGATCCTCCAGCGAGGAGAGCATGTTCACCAGGCCGACCAGGGTGCCGATCATGCCGAAGGCCGGGGCGAAGGTGCCGCCGGTGGAAAGGATGCTCGAACCCTCGGCGTGGCGGCTCTCGATCTGCGCCACGTCCGTCTCGAGGATCTTCTCCAGCAGCTGGGGATCGGTGCCGTCGACGGCCAGGCGCAGCCCCTTGCGCAGGAAGGCGTCGGGCTCGTTCTCCGAGTCCTCCTCCAGGGCCAGCATGCCCTCGCGGCGGGCACGCTCGGCGTAGCGCACCAGCTTCGCGATCACCGCGTCCGGGTCCTCCACCGCGAAGAGCACCGTCTTCTTGATCACCTTGACCACGCCGAGGATGCGCGGCAGGGGGAAGTTGACGAGCATCGCCCCGAAGGTGCCGCCCAGGACGATCGCGACCGAAGGCAGGTCGATGAAGCCCGACAGGTCCCCGCCCAGCAGGATCGACCAGACGATCAGGCCGAACGCCAAGACGAGGCCGACGACTGTTGCGATGTCCACGCCCTGTCCCCTTCGCTGCCCGCCGGGAGCCGCTAGCCCTCGAAGACCGATCCGGTACCGCCGGTCGGGATCGGGTAGATGCGCGCCCGGCTCCGGTAGCCGACCGCCCTGGTCACCACGTCGTCGATGTCCTCCAGCACCATGATCTTGCGCCCGGTGGTCAGGCTGATCAGCGTGTCGGGAGTGGACTCGATGAACTCGATCAGGTCGGCGTTCACCACCAGCTCTCTCCCGTTAAGTTTCGTGACTTTGATCATGGACTTTAGCTCCCTGTCGCGGCTCCCCGGCGCCCGCGGCGCCGGGACCGACCAGTCGGCCCCGGCGCCGCCCGTTCAGGACCGTCCGGACCCGTCACTAGCGGATCAGGTTGACCAGCTCCTGCATGACCTGGTCGGCGGTGGTGATGACCCGGCTGTTGGCCTGGAAGGACCGCTGGGCCACCACCAGGTTCGTGAACTCCTTGGCCAGGTCCACGTTGCTGGTCTCCAGCGCGCCGGGCACCAGGTTCACCCCGTTGCCGAGCCCGGCGAAGGTCTCCATCGCCAGGCCCGAGTTGCCGCTCAGGCGGTAGGTGTTGTTCGCTTCCCGCATCAGCCCCGACGGGTTGGAGAACTGGGCCAGGCCCACCTGGGCGATGGTCTGCATGGTGTCGTTGCTGAAGATGCCGGTGATCACGCCGCTCTGGTCGATGTCGTAGTCCACCAGGGTGCCCGCCCCGTAGCCGTCGGCGACCGAGCGCAGGTTGCCCGAGCCCTCGAACTGGGTCAGGCCGGTCAGGGCGCCGACGGTGCCGTAGTCGACCGTCAGCGAAACCACCGCGGCGCCTTCCTGGCCCGTGGCCTGGGGCCGGAAGGTGATGGCGCCGCCCTGGTCGTCGTAGGTGAAGCTGCTGATGGCCCCGGTGTCCGAGAAGGTCACCCGGCCCGACTGGCCCGAAAGGATCTGCTCGCCGCCCTCGAGCTCGGCCTGCCAGATCCACTCGTTCATCCCGGCGACCTTCTCGAAGTTGAAGCTCACGGTGTGCTCCCCGCCCAGGGAGTCGTAGACCGTGGTCGAGACCGTGAAGGCCTTCTGGTCGGTGGCCTGCTGGGTCTGGGCGAAGCTGAAGGCCGACTCCAGGGTGGTGTTGATGCGGCCGTCCTCGGCCAGCGTCATCTCGCTGATGGCCGCGGCGGTGCCCACCTCGCCGGTGATCACCATCTGGCCCGTGGCGTTGATCTCCGCGGGGGTCGAATGGGTGCCCAGGGCGTACTGGTACTCCTGGGCCAGCTCGGACAGGGTCGTGGTCGGGCCCACCACCACCTGGCGCTGGTCGATGGTCTCGCCGCCCACCGAGCCGCCGATCAGGAGCGTCGCGCTGCCGGTGTCGAAGTCGATGCCCAGGGGATTGCCGGCGGCGTCGTAGAGGGAGGCCAGGGTGTCGGTGCCCTCGGCGTAGGCCCGCAGCCCGGAGGTCGTCGCGGTGGCCGCCGCGGCGATGGCGGCGTCGAAGACCATGTTCTGGTTGAAGGCCGTGTTGGCCGTCACCGTCAGGGACAGGCCGTCCAGGGCGGTGGCGCCGTTGTTGGCCACCTGCAGCTCACCGGTCGCGCCCAGGCTGAAGGCGACGCTGTGCCCGTTGGCGGCCATCTCCGCGTTGAGCCAGTCCACCAGGTCCTGGTAGGTCGAATCGGCCCCGATCGCGAACGTCCCGGCCGTCAGGTCCGCGTCCGCGGTGCGGCCGTTGACCCGCACCTGGTCGCCCTGGTTCAGGCCCAGGGGTCCCTGGGTGCTGCCGTTGAGGGCGGTCAGCAGGTCGGCGCCCCCGGCCGCGGTCAGGAAGGTGCGGCTCTGCATCACCGACGCCTGGGCGTCGGCGCTGGCGTCCAGGTTCCCCATCAGCTGCAGGGTGGACGAGGGCCTGGCCGGCACCACCAGGCCCGGGTCGATGTAGATGTCCTCCATGGGTCCGCTGCCGATGACGCCGGCGGCGTCGGCCATCACTCCCTGCACCTTCAGGCCGGTCGACGGGCTGACCAGGTAGTTCAAGCTGTCCAGGCCGAACACGCCCGCGCGGGTGTAGGTCTGGCTGGTGCCGTCGCTGAGGATGAAGAACCCGTTGCCCTGGATGGCCAGGTCGGTCTTGTTCCCGGTGGTCGTGAAGTTGCCCTGGTTGAAGTTGGTGTCGATGCTGCCCACGCGGGTGCCCAGGCCGATCTGCTGGGGGTTGACGCCGCCCAGGCCGCCGCTCACCGGCCGCGAGGCCGACTGCATGGTCTGCGCCAGCATCTCGTTGAACGTCACGCGCCCCGACTTGAACCCCACCGTGTTGCTGTTGGCGATGTTGTTGCCGATCACGTCGAGGTTCGTCAGGTTGGCCGACAGGCCCGAGACGCCGGAGTACAGGGACTTGAACATGGGATCCTCCCGGTTGGGATGGCGCCGCCCCGCGGGGCGGCGCGCGACCTCAGCTGACCTTGTAGATATCCGAGACGGGGAATTCGCGGCCGCCGACCATGACGACCGCGACATTGTTCACGTAGCGCAGGCCCTCCACCGGGCCGGTCATCAGCGTGGTGAAGGGCACCTCGGCGTCGCCGTTGAGCACCTGCACCGAGATCGTGTAGGCGCCGTCCGGGGCGAGCGCGCCGTCGGCCAGCTTGCCGTCCCAGGTCACGCTGTTGAGGCCGGACTTCACGTCCTCCTGGTAGGTCCGCACCACCCTGCCGGTGGCGTCGGTCACCGAGATCACCGCGCGGCCGGGTCCCTGGCTGGCGATCATGGTCTCGGTGGCCTCGCCGCCGCTGAGGGTCAGGCCGTTGCCCTCGACGGTGACGTTCTTGCCCACCAGGCCCAGCATCGCGGTGTTGTTGATGGCCTGGGCCATCAGCAGGTTCTCGTCCAGCTTCGCGCTCTGGGCCTGCATCTCCTCCAGCATGGTGAACTGGGTGATCTGGCCCGTGAATTCGGCGTTGTCCATGGGGCTGAGCGGGTCCTGGTTCTGGATCTGCGCCACCAGCAGCTGCATGAAGTCGAGCTTGCCGATGTTGGCGTAGTCCCGCGCCGGTGCGCCCGCGACCGTCCCGTGGCCGTCGGTGATGCCCTGGATGTAGCTCATCTAGCGTCCTCCCTTGGCCAGGTCGGCCCAGGCCTCGGCGGTGGTTCCGGGCTGGCGGCGCGGCTGCCGTCCGCCACCCTGCCCGTCCTGGGAACGGGTCTGGCCGTCGCGGCGCTCGTCCTGGCGCGCATCCGGCCGTTCGGTGCGCTGGCTGCCGCCGTCGCGCAGCTCGACGCGGATCTCCACGGTCTGGAAGCGGTCCCCGCGCCGCAGGATGCTCTCGCTCAGGTCGTCCAGGCCCTCGCGCAGCGCCTGGCCGGCGGCCGCGGCGCTGGCCGTCAGGGTCACCGTGAGGTGGTTGCCCTGGGCGTCGAAGCGCGCGTCAACCCGGCCGAGGGACTCCGGATCCAGGCGCAGGGTCACCACCTGCCCGCCCCCCGGACGCTCCAGCGCGGCCGCCAGGCCGCGGGCCACCTGCTGGGGCACCGTGCGTGCGGCCGCGTCCGCGGCCGGGCTCCCGAAGGAATGGCCGCC
>JACZKN010000193.1 GCA_014859985.1 Candidatus Krumholzibacteriia bacterium
GCCCGCCCCGTCGCTGAGCGCATACTGGAACCAGGGCTGGATGTCGTAGGCACCGACACGCCCGCGCCGGTCCAGGGCCAGGTAGCCCACCTGGACCTGGGACAGGTCGTCGTGGCGGGCGACGATGCGGGCGACGGCCTCCTCGCAGGCCTCCTGGGGCGAGGCGCCTTGGCGCATCAGTTCGACGATCAGGAAGCTGCCGCAGGTCTTCAGGACCTCCTCGCCCATGCCGGTGGCGCAGGCGGCGCCCACCGCGTCGTCCACGAAGAGGGCCGCGCCCGGGATGGGGCTGTCGCCCACGCGCCCGTGCATCTTGAAGGCCAGGCCGCTGGTGGAGCAGGCGCCGGACAGGTGGCCGGCCGCGTCCAGGGCCAGCAGGCCGATGGTGTCGTGGTTGCCGGGCGAGGAGTGCTGGGTCCAGGGCTTGTACTCGTGGGTCTCCAACCACTCCTGCCAGGCGCGACGGGCACCGGGGGTCAGCAGGTCCTCCTCGGCGAAGCCCTCGGCCAGGGCGAACTGCCGGGCGCCCTCGCCCGCCAGCAGGACGTGGGGGGTCCTCTCCAGGACCCGCCGCGCCACGCTGACCGGGTGGCGGAAGCCCTCGAGAAAGGCCACCGCGCCGGCGTTGCCGTGCTCGTCCATGACGCAGGCATCCAGGGTCACCCTGCCGTCCCGGTCGGGCAGACCGCCGTAGCCCACGCTGGTGACCGCGGGGTCGGCCTCGGTGACCCGGGCGCCGGTCTCCACCGCGTCCAGGGCCCGGCCGCCCGCCTCCAGGACGGCCCAGCCGGCCGCGTTGGCCGCCAGCCCGAAGTCCCAGGTGCTGACCATCACCGGCTTGCGCACGGGCCAGGCTTCTTCGTCGATGATCTCCGCGGGCAGATGCTTGCCCGCCGGCTGCCGGTCCGGCTGGGCCGCCGCCCGACGGACCGGGCTCGGCCAGCTCCACCAGCAGGGTGGCGATCTCCCCGGCCGCGAGCGGCACGCGCAGCTGCCGGCCGCCGTCCACGACGGCCACCGGGGACCGGTCCAGCTCGAGCTCGGTCTCCAGGATGCCCACCTTCCGGGCGTCCAGGGCGGGCAGGCCCAGTTCCAGGACCTCGGCCAGTGCCTCGTCGGCCAGGTTCACCAGGCGCAGGACCAGGGACCGGCCGTGCTCGGCCAGCTTGATGGCCGTCACGGCCACCTCGGGCCGGGACTTGCGCACCAGGAACCGGTCGGCGGGGCGGGCCAGGTCGGCGGTGCCCTGGTGGGTGAGCGGCGGGGTCCGCCAGCACTCGCTCTGGTCCTTGACCCCGGCGACCAGGGCATCGCCGGCGAAGGGCAGGACGGCGTAGTGGAAGCGGTGCTCGCCCGGGCACTGGGCCTCGGGCGTGGCCAGGGTGGGGCCCGCGTTGGCGAAGTTGCGGGAGGGGAAGTCGTCGCGGCTGAGCCAGCCCACGGACCGCAGCAGGGTCAGGCGGTACTCGGCGGTGCCGTCGGGCAGGCGGCGGGTCCGGAACTCGGGCAGGCCGCGGTTGAGCACGGCCAGGCCCACGTTGCCGTCGGTGACGGCGCTGAAGTCCTGCTGGGGCCACTCCCGGGGCGCGGGCTGGCTCCAGCCGTCGCCGCCCGGGCGCTCCAGCGGCCGTCGTTCCAGGCGGAAATGGCCGTCGCTGAGCACGGTGTCGGTGCGGATCCCCGTGGGGAAGACCGCCTGCAGCCGGTGGTCGCGGGCCCGGTTGGCGAACACGGTCTCCACCTCGACGCGGCGGCTGCCGGCGGCCAGGCGCAACCGCACGGCCACCGGGCAGCGGACGGTGCGCAGGGCGCGGCGGCGGCGGTCCGGGGCGAGTTCCTCGGGCAGGTCCAGCACGAAGGCGGCTTCGGCCACCGCGGCCAGGTGGCTGGACGAGATCAGGCGCACCTGACCGGCCGCGTCGGCGGCCGAGACCAGGCCCGGCTCCTCCGCCCGGCAGAAGTCGTACTCGTCGCCCACGTCGGCCTCGTCCTCGAGGCGGCCCAGGCCGGACCAGCCGTGGCCCGTCTGCGGGTGCTCCAGGTCGAAGGTGCCGTCGGCGTAGAGGCAGACCCGCACGTGGGCGTTCTCCAGCACCGCGGCCGCGCCCTCGAGCCGGGCGCTGACCGCCGAGAAGTTCTCCGCCACGGGGCCCGGCTCGTCCACCAGCCGGTAGCGGGCCACGCCCACCGGCGGCAGGTCCCGGGCCAGGATCTGCAGGCTGAGGAAGCAGTCCTTGGTGTCGCGGTCCGACTCGCCGCCCACGAAGCGCTCGGCGAAAGGTACGAGGTAGTCGTCCAGCAGGCGGTGCTGGTCCGCGGCCCACAGCTCGGCGCGGTAGTCGATGCCCCAGAAGCGCTCCAGGAAGCGGCGCTCGGTGATGCGGAAGGGCACCGGGCGGCCGGCGTCGTCGACCACGCGCAGGTTCTTCAGGTCGTAGCCGAAGGGCTGCAGCACGACCAGGCGCTCGACCACGCAGTCCCGGCGCAGGGGCAGGGGATTGGCCACGTCGATGACGGTGGTGCGGTCGTCGGCGGCGTCCCGGGCGAAGGTGGGGGACTGGCGGTCCAGCAGGCGGGCCAGCAGCTGGCGGGCGGTCTGCTCGGCGCGGTCGAAGCGGGTGCCCATCTCCCGGTGCACCTCGTCGATGCTGCAGCCGCAGATGGAGTCGTGGGGATGGTTGCGCAGCAGGTCGCGCCAGGCCAGGTCCAGCAGGCCGTGCGGCCAGGGATCGCCGTGGTGGAACGCGGCCGCCGCCAGCAGGGGCTCGCAGACCCGGGTCAGCAGGGACTGGCACCACTCGTTGCGCTGCTTCAGGGGCAGGCGCGCCGACCACACCCCCGAGAGGATCAGGTGGTCGCGGCCGCCCAGCAGGTCGCCCCGGTGCTGGGGGCGGGCCTCGTCGGGGGTATGGGCGCGGGCGGCGGCCAGGAAGTCCTCGAAGCGCGCCGGGGTGAACGTCGTCTGCGGGAAGGCCTCGCGCAGGGCGCCCAGCACCGCGGCGAATTCCTGCTGGGGCGGGAAGTGGTCGCAGCCGTTGTTCAGCAGGGCGGGCTCGGCCCCCGGGCGGCGGGCCATCTTCGCGAAGAGCTCGCCGATCCTCGCCACCGCCAGCTGCGGGTCGACGGCGCGGCGGGTGTGGGCGTGCCAGATCTCGGCGAAACCCAGGCCCGCGGCATTGCAGTAGCCGTCGCACTGGTTGACCGCCAGCACCTCGCTGCCGTCGGGGGCCTGCCAGCGGAAGAGCCAGCCCAGCTGTTCGGCCTCGTCGCCCAGGCCGCGAGTGAAGATGAACGAGTCCAGGCCCGCCAGCCGCAGCAGCTGGGGCGTCTGGGAGGGGTGGCCGAAGCTGTCGGGCATGTAGCCGGCGCGCTGGGTGGGGCCCAGGGGGGCGCAGACCTTGCGCCCGAACAGGAGGTTGCGCACGGTGGCCTCGCCGCTGACCAGGAACTCGTCCGGCAGGACGTACCAGGGGCCCACGGCCAGGGCGCCGCTGGTGACCAGGCGCGCCACGCGGTCGCGGTCGGCGGGCACCGCCTCGAGGTAGTCCTCCAGCACCGCCGCCTGGCCGTCCAGGACGAAGTGCCGGAACTGCGGATCCTGCTCCAGGGCGTCCAGGACGCGGCCCACCACGTCCACCAGGTTCACGCGGAACCGGCTGAAGGGCAGGTACCACTCGAGGTCCCAGTGGGTGTGGGAGACGAGGTAGGCCTCGCGGGGTGCAGCGCTCACGGGATGCTCCTTCAGGGCTCGTCGCAGGCGGCGACGAGGTCGTCGAGGGTGGTCTCCAGCAGGCCGACGCAGGTGTCGGCGGCGCCGTAGAAGAGGCGCGCCGTGCCGTCGGCCCCGACCGCCAGGCCCGACGGGAAGACGACGTTGGGCACCTGGCCCATCAGTTCCCAGGGCTCGCGGGGCTCGAGGATGTTGTTCCCGCCGCGGGCCAGGACGCGGCACGGGTCGTCCGCGGCGAGCAGCGCGCAGCCCGCCTGGTAGATGTTGGCCGCGGCGAAGTGGGTGGCGACGCCGTGGTACACCAGCAGCCAGCCGCGTGCGGTGGGCACGGGCGGCGGACCGGCGCCGATCAGTTCGTCCCAGAAGCGGGGACGGCCGGCCATCACCGTGCCCGCCGGCTCCCAGCGCTCGAGGTCGTCCGAGACCAGCAGGGTGATGGCGCTCCCGGTGGGCGGGCCGCCGGCCGGCGCCTCGCGGTTGGGGCGCTCGAGCAAGGCCCAGCGCCCGCCGATGCGCGCGGGAAAGAGCACCCCGTTGCGGGTGTCGTGGTCGCCGGTCAGGCCGACCAGTTCGAGGCGGTCCAGGCCGGCGAAGCCCGCGCCCTGGTCCCCGGCGGCGTGCCACACCGCCAGGCGGCCGCCGCGGTCCGTGTCCAGGGCGGTCACCACCAGCAGGCGCCCGTCCAGCAGGGTCAGGCGCGGATCGTAGGCGTGGAAGATCTCCAGGGGCAGCCGCTCGTGGCCGCGCAACGCGGTCGGCCGGTCGGCGACGGCCAGCGCCGGCCCCGCGACGAGCCGTGCCGGCACCAGGAAGGTGCGCCGGCCGCGGGTCTGCACCCGCAGCAGCAGCACCGTGGCTCCGGCGACCACGGCCGCGCCCGGGTTGAAGACGCTGGTCGGATCGACGATCCCGGGCGGCATGGCCGGCAGGTCGGTCCGGCAGAGCAGGGGCCCTTCCCGGCCGCCGCGGCCGACGCGCACTCCGTTCACGGTCCGCTCCTTTGCAGGCGCCCCTCGTGGTCGACCGTGGCCGTCACCACGGACGTGACCAGGCGGGCCCGGAACCAGTCGGGGCCGCCGTCGAGGGTGAAGGTCTGGCCCTCGCCCAGGGGCATGGTGCGGCCCGGGGCGCGCAGGGGCAGGGTGCCGGGCGCGAGGCCCAGCTCGGCCGGGTCCGCGGCGTAGCGGCCGTGGGCGGCGTGGAACTCGCGCTGGCGGTAGTAGACGGGCATCAGCGCGTCGGCCAGCAGGATCGCGGCGTGCTCGGGGTTTCCGGCGAAGGCGTCGCGTTCGTCCTGGCCCGGCTCCAGGAAGACCAGCTCGCCCCAGCGCTCGGGGTAATGCATGGCCACCAGCCCCTGGGGCGACCACACCCAGTTGTCCTCGGGCAGGGGCAGGCCCGTGGCGGGATCGGTGATCTTCGCGTAGCCGCCGTCCACCGCGCGGGTGCGCCACTGCACCCGGGAGAAGTTCACGCGCCAGATGTCGCCGGGCGCGGGCGGCGCCGGGCGGCCCGCGGCCTGGGCCAGCACCGTCCAGGGCAAAGCCAGTTCCACGGACCAGCCCTCGTCCCGGTCGGAGGGGTCGTTCAGGGTGCCGTCGACCCGGACGGCCGAGCGCAGCCCCGCGATGTCCCAGGCGTCGATGGCCGGTCCCCCGTCGCGGTAGGGCCGGACCAGCAGCAGGTCCCACACCGTGCCCAGGGCGTTGATCTCCAGCTCGTAGTAGAGGTGGTTGTCGCCGTCGGGGTCGATGAAGATCTCGAAATCGTTCTCGTGGTAGATGACGGCGTCGCGCCGCTCGTAGGTGGCCCAGACGTGGGGCTCGACCAGGCGGGCGGCGACGTAGAAGAAACTGTCGTCCCAGGCGGTGGCCACGTCGGTGCCGAAGCGGGGCCGGGGTTTCGTGTCGCCCTCGATGTCCGTGTCCAGGCGCAGCCAGCGGGTCCAGGCCGGGTCGTCGAGGAGGCCGTCGATGACCGGCGCCACCGCGGCCCGGGGGCAGCCGGCGCGGGCGGGCGTGCCGTCGACGATCGGCAACGGGAAGGCGCCGGCCGGGGCGGCCGGCAGGAACAGGGCCAGGGCCAGGGCGGGCGGCAACTTGCTGAAGGTCAACTTCCGGTCGTCCTTTCGCTACGGAGCAGCAGGACGGGAGACTAGCACAGGATCGGACTGCTGAGAACCCGGCGGCGCGACCCGGCGGCAGCCGGAGCTCCCGATCTTCTGGGCGGAACTGTGGTGGTGTGGTCATGTAATTTGCTGTTAAAGCCTGTCCAAAACATGACAATAATCGTGATTACTTGGGGTCGGCTGGCCGCCTGTTGTCGTGTCTGCGTTTTCTCTTGTTGGTTCGGATCCGAACCGACAGCGGTTCTGTGAACCAACAAGCAAAGCGGCCCCCGCTGGATAATCATGAAAACGCTGCAACCCCAGATGGGCCCAGACACGGGCACAGCCGGGGCGGCCTGTGGCTCGGTCAAGGGGCAGTACCGCTAGCTGAGGCCCGGGTCAGCGCACGCGGATCTCGTCGACGAACAGCCAGCAGGGCTGGCCCTTGCCCGGATGCCATGGGGGGCACCCGCCCAGGTTCTCGGCGACCACGCGCACCCAGCGCACCTGTTCCCGGCCCGCGGCCGTGAATTCCCGGATCACCTTCTGCTGCTCGCGGTCCGCTACCTGGTGGTCCGCCGTGCCCAAGTCGTCCCACCGGCGCCCGTCCGGCGACCCGTAGAAACGGACCTGCCGCGGCAGGAAGATCCAGGCGTTGGCGTCCTGGATCGCGCGGAGCGAGACCTCGGCCACCGTCGTCGGCGCGCCCAGGTCGATGGTCGCGTCCAGGTCGGCGGCCTCGAACCCGACCCAGCGGCCGTCGGCGAAGTCGCGACCGCCGCGGGCGCCGTCGGTCAAGGGGTGCTCGCCGTGGCCCGGGTAGCGGGTGCTCGGCGGTGCCGCGCAAGCCACCGGCCGGCCGGCCGCCAGCGACGGTTCCAGTTCCACTGCCGCCGGCGCCCCGTAGGGCTGCAGTTCCCCGTCCGAACCCCGCACCAGGAGTTGCGCCAGGACCACCATGGGGGCCTCCAGCGGGCCGCGCCAACGGTCCGTGGCGCTCCAGGCCGCGTCCGGCAGTGCGGGTTGCTCCTCCGGCGGCCGGGCGGCCTGCCAGGCTTCCGGCCGGGGGACCGCGGCCATCCGCACCCGGGGATCCAGGCCGCCCAGATGGGCGCGGGCCGAGGCGTCGAGATCCGCCCGGACGGCGTAGTCCCCGTCGGCGGTCCGTGCAGCTTCCAAGCGGAGCGGCCGCGAGGCGGGCCCCGGCGTGATGCCCAGCCGCGGCCACCAGGCCGCGTGGACGGCCAGCCGCGCCAGGAACGCCGCCAGCTGCTTCGGGCCGGCGGGCGCGCCCAGGGCCTCGGCCATGGCGGCGACGCGGGGGTAGAGGTGGCGGTCGATCCGTTCCTGGGGCACGTACTCGGTCCACAGGTTCAGCGCCCCGCCCAGGATGCGGGCGGCCGCCGCGGGCGCCAAACCTGCAGGCACCGGGTCGAAGGCCAGCACCTGTTCCAGGGGCAGCTGCCCCGCGTCGTAGTCGAAGTAGGCATCGCTGGTGGGGGAGACCACGGCGTCGTGGCCCGCCTCGACCGCGGCGACGGCGCCGGCGGTGCCGCGCCAGGACTGGACGGTGGCGCCCGGGGGCAGGCCGCCCTCGAGGATCTCGTCCCAGCCGATCAGGCGGCGCCCGCGGTCCTGCAGCAGGGAACCGGCGCGGCGCACGAACCAGCCCTGCAGGTCGTGGACGTCGGCCAGGCCTTCGGCCGCCAGGCGGGCGCGGCAGCGGGGGCAGGCCAGCCAGCGGTCCTTGGGCACCTCGTCGCCGCCGATGTGGACGTAGGCGGCGGGGAAGAGCCCGGCCACGTGGTCGAAGACGTCACCCAGCAGGGCGAAGACCGCGTCGTTGCCCGCGCAGAAGACGTCCGCGTGGATACCCCACTGGGTCTCGACCGCGAAGGGACCGCCGGTGCACGAGAGCTCGGGGTAGGCTGCGAGGGCGGCCTTGCAGTGGCCGGGCAGCTCGATCTCCGGCACGACGGTGACGAAGCGCGCGGCGGCGTACGCCACCACCTCGCGGACCTGGCCGGCGGTGTAGTAGCCGCCGTAGGGCCGGCCGTCCGGCCCGGTGCGCCAGGCGCCCACCTCCGTCAGGGCCGGGTGGCCCGGCACCTCCAGGCGCCAGCCCTGGTCCTCGGTCAGGTGCCAGTGCAGCACGTTGAAGCCGTAGAGGGCGAGCTGGTCGACCAGGCGGAGGATCGTGGGCACGTCCTGCAGGTGGCGGCCGCTGTCCAGGAGCATCCCGCGCCAGCGGAAGCGGGGGGCCAGCTCCGCCCGCCCGGCGGGCAGGCGACCGTCGCCGGCGGCGCCGGCCAGCAGCAGCTGGCGC
>JACZKN010000194.1 GCA_014859985.1 Candidatus Krumholzibacteriia bacterium
GCGTCCTGCCGCGCGGTGGCCCGCGCCGTGGGCCGGGACCTGTGATGCCTGTCGCCCGACCTGACGACCTGCCCGCCGGCCGGGACGCCCTGATGCCGCCGGACGCCGTGATCGCCATCGACGGCCCCGCCGGCAGCGGCAAGTCCACCACCGCCCGCGCCCTGGCCGAGCGCTTCGGCCTGCTCTACATCGATACCGGCGCCATGTACCGGGCCCTGACCCACGCCGCCTGCGGCGCCCGGGTCGACCCCGGGGACGAGGCCGCCCTGGCCGCCCTGCTGGCGGGGGCGGACCTGGAACTGCGGCCCGGACGGGGCGAGGTCACCGTGCTGTGGAACGGGCGGGACGTCTCCCAGGCCATCCGCACGCCCGAGATCGACGCCGCCGTCTCGGCGGTCAGCGCCCACGCCGCCGTGCGCCGGGACATGGTGCGCCGCCAGCAGGCCTTCGGCCGCCGCGGCGGCGTGGTGATGGAGGGGCGGGACATCGGCAGCGTGGTGTTCCCCCTGGCCACGGCGAAGATCTTCCTGCAGGCCTCCCTGGAAGCCCGGGTCGAGCGGCGGCTGCGGCAGTTCCGCCTGCGGGGCCGCGAACTCGCCCGCCAGGACGTGGCCCGGGACCTGGCGGCCCGCGACCGCCTGGACAGCGAACGGGAGGCCAGCCCGCTGCTGGTCTCGCCCGACGCCCTGGTGGTCGACAGCAGCGCCCTGACCCTCGAGCAGCAGAACGCGGCCTGTGCCCGGGCGGCCCTGGTCAATCCGGCCCTGGACCGGGAACTGGACACGGACCTGGCGCCCGCCCTGCGGGAGCTGCCGGCGCACTACCGCCTGGCCTACGCCGTCTTCGGCGCCCTGGCCCGCTTCTACGGCCTGCGCCAGGTGGGCAACGAGGGGCGCGCCCTGCCCCGCGGCGTGGTCGTCGCGTGCAACCACATCAGCCTCTGGGATCCGCCCCTGATGGGCTCGACCCTGCATCGGCACCCGGTGCGCACCCTCGCCAAGGAGGAGCTCTTCCGCCCTGCCTGGCCCCTGGGCACGTTCTTCCGCTGGCTGGACACCATTCCCATCCGGCGGCGGGGCTACGACCGGGCCGCCTTCGCCGAGGCCGCGGCCGCCCTGCAGGCCGGGCAGAACCTGCTGATCTTCCCCGAGGGGACCCGCCGGGCCATCGGCACCCCCGGTCCGGTCAAGAACGGGCTGGGCATCCTCATCCAGGCCACCCGCGCACCGATGCTGCCGGTCTTCATCCGCGGCAGCTACGGCCGCCGGCCCGGCGGTTCGGCGCTCTCGCCCCTGGAGGTCTGCTACGGCCCGGTGATCCGCTGGCACGCCCTGGACCGGCTGCTGGACGACCTGGACCCCAAGACCGTCAGCCGCCGCATCGCCCAGACCTGCGAGGCGGCCTGGTGCGAACTGCAGGAGCGGTCGTATGCCCGGCACCCGCGCACGGCCTTCGAACAGGAGCAGGGCGGCCGTCAGCAGGTGCGCTTCGCCGCCCGCCACCAGCGCCTGTTCGGGCGCCGGGAGCCGGACGCGGGGGCCTGACCGGCTCCGCGCCGGCGGCCTCGCGGACGGCATTTCTTGCCAAGACGGCCCCCGCCGGTTATCATATCCGGTCTGCCGGACCACGGGGCCCGGCTGCGCCCATTAGTCACTAGGAGGCAACCTTTCATGTCCAACAACGCCGATTTCCGGTCCGACGACAACCGCGAGGACAGGCGTCGCGTGCGTTCGTCGGCCAAGTCCCGCGACCGTGACTCCGACGCGGACGACGACGACGACGACCGTCCGCGCCGGGCCGCCGCCGAGGTGCTGCCCACCCCGGCCGCTCCCCGCCTGAGCACCGACTTCGACCCCGAGAGCATCGTGAACCAGGACTACTTCGGCGAGGACGGCGGCGAGATCGCCCTGTCGGCCGAGGAGATGCTCGCCCTCATCAACCGCTACGAGGAGACCCTGACCGACATCCAGGAGGGCCAGATCCTCCAGGGCACGGTCATCGAGGTCAGGGAGAACGAGGTCCTGCTCAACATCGGGTTCAAGAGCGAGGGCGTGATCCCGCGGGAGGAGTTCGGCGAGACCCCCATCAAGGAAGGCGACACCTTCGACGTCTTCCTCGAGAAGCTGGAGAACCAGGACGGCCTGGTCGTGCTCTCCAAGGAGCGCGCCGACTTCCTGAAGGTCTGGGACCGGATCAAGACCGCCCACGAGAACGGCGAGGTCGTCAGCGGCATCGTCGACCGCCGCATCAAGGGCGGCCTCGTGGTCAAGCTGTGGGGCGTGGACACGTTCCTGCCCGGCAGCCAGGTCGCCCTGCGCCAGGTGCCGAACCTGGAGGACCTGCTGGGCGAGGAGATCCAGTGCCGGATCATCAAGAAGAACAAGCGCCGCCGCAACGTGGTGGTCAGCCGGCGGATCGTGCTCGAGCAGGAGCGCGAGTCCAAGAAGAAGTCCCTGATCTCCGAGCTGGAGAAGGGCCAGGTGCGCCGCGGCACGGTCAAGAACATCACCGATTTCGGCGCCTTCGTGGACCTGGGCGGCATCGACGGCCTGCTGCACATCACCGACCTGAGCTGGGGCCGCGTCAGCCACCCCAGCGAGGTCGTCGCGATCGGCCAGGAGATCGACGTCAAGGTGCTGGACTTCGAGCAGGAGCGCGAGCGCATCAGCCTCGGCCTGAAGCAGCTGCAGTCCTACCCCTGGGACAACGTCGAGGAGAAGTACCCGGAGGAGAGCATCGTCCGGGGCCGCGTGGTCTCGATCACCAACTACGGCGCCTTCGTGGAGCTGGAGAAGGGCGTCGAGGGCCTGATCCACATCTCCGAGATGAGCTGGACCCGGCACATCAAGCACCCGTCCAAGGTCGTCAGCATCGGCGACGAGGTCGACGTGATGGTGCTGAAGATCGACAAGTCCAACGAGAAGATCAGCCTCGGCCTCAAGCAGTGCGAGAGCGACCCCTGGCTGACCCTGAACGAGCGCTACCCCGTCGGCACCGCCATCGAGGGCAAGGTGCGCAACCTCACCGATTTCGGCGCCTTCGTCGAGGTCGAGGAGGGCATCGACGGCCTGGTCCACATCTCGGACATGAGCTGGACCCGGCGGGTGCGCCACCCGAAGGAGATCCTCAAGCGCGGCGACTCGGTGCCGGTCCAGATCCTGGACATCGACACCGGCAAGCGCCGCATCAGCCTGGGGATCAAGCAGCTGGTGGCCAACCCGTGGCCGACCCTGGCCGACCGCTTCCCCGTGGGCACCACCCTCGGGGGCGAGGTCAGCCGCATGCTCGACCACGGCGTGATCGTGGAGATGGGCGACGACCTGGAGGGCTTCGTGCCCCTCGGTCACCTCGCCGTCCCCAAGCTCGACAAGCCGCAGTACTACTTCCGCGAGGGCGAGAAGCTCGACCTGAAGGTCATCAAGATGGACGTGGAGAACCGCAGGATCGTCCTGTCCGTCGCCGAGCGCCTGAAGGATCTCGACGAGGGCGCCACCGAGGAGTTCGCGGCCGCCCATCCCCGGCTGGAGGACGTCGTCGCGGCCGAGGAGGCCGCCGCGGCCCAGGCCGCCGAGGCGGGCGAGGAGCTCCGGCCCGAGGCCACGGGCTACGAGGACTACCAGGACGAGGCCTAGGCCGCGTCCGCGCGGGATGCCGGTCCCCGGGACCGGCCGCGACCGACGGGAGGGGCGGGGGGACAGTCCTCCGCCCCTTTCGTCCGGGAGGCTCCTTTGGGCGACCACCTGCAGCAGCTGGCCCCTCTGGCCGCACCGCTGGCCGCGCCCGCCGAGGCGGGGGCCGGCCCGCGCCTGCGCGTGGCCTTCCGGACCCTGGGCTGCCGCCTGAACCAGTACGACACCGAGGGCCTGCGCGCGGCCATGGCCCGCACCCGGCCCATCGAGGTCGTGGGCTGGGACCAGCCGGCCGACCTCTATGTCCTGAACAGCTGCACCGTCACCGGAAGCGCCGACCAGGAGTGCCGCCGCCTGGCCCGCCAGGCCAAGCGCCGGCACCCGGCCGGCAAGGTGGTCATCGCCGGCTGCTACGCCCAGACCCGGCCCGACGAGCTGGCCGCCATCCGGGAGGTGGACGCGGTGGTCGGCAACGCCGCCAAGGACGACGTCGCCTCCTGGCTGCCCCGCGTGCTGGGCGACAGCGGCCGCACCCTCGCGGTCCGGGAATTCGCCGGGGACGAGGTCTTCGACTCGCCGCTGATCGACGCCGTGTCCGGCCGCAGCCGGGCCTTCGTCAAGATCCAGGACGGCTGCAACCTGCGCTGCACCTACTGCCGGATCTGGCAGGCGCGGGGGCCCGGGCGCAGCCGCTCCTTGCAGGACGTGCTGCGCCAGCTCGACCTGCTGCGCGCGGCCGGCTACCGCGAGGCCATCCTCGCGGGCATCCACCTCGGCGGCTACGGCCGCGACCTGCGCCCGCGGGTGCCCCTGACCGCCCTGCTCGAGACCACTCTGGCCGCGTTCCCGGACCTGCGCCTGCGCCTGTCCAGCATCCATCCGAACGAGGTGACGCCGGCCCTGCTGGAGCTCTTCGTCCGCCACCGGCGGCTGCGGCCCCACCTGCACATCTCCCTGCAGAGCGGCAGCAGCAGCGTCCTGCAGCGCATGAAGCGCCCCTACCGGGCTGCGCGGGCCCGGCAGGCCGTGCAGGCGGCGGCGGCCGTGGCCCCGGAGTTCGGGCTCGGCGCCGACCTGATCGTGGGCTTCCCGGGGGAGACCGAACAGGAGTTCGCCGAGACCCGGCGCCTGGTGGCCGAGCTGCCCTTCAGCTACCTGCACGTGTTCCGCTTCTCGCCGCGTGCGGGCACCGCGGCCGCGGCCATGCCCGGCCGGGTGCATCCGGAGACCGTCAGCCGCCGCAGCGCCGAACTGCGCGCCCTGGCCGAGGACCGGCAGACCGCCTTCGCCGACCGCCTGGTCGGCACCGTCCGCGAGGCGGTCATCGAGGCCGAGGGATCGCTGCCGGGCTGGCGGCAGGCCACGACCGACAATTACGTGGGCGTCATGGTGCCGGCCGGCGCGGCGGACGACCTGCCGCCGGGCACCCTGGTGGACGTGACCGTGGGCGCGCGCCGCGACGGGCGCCTGTGGGCCGCCGCGGTCCGTCGCAAGCATTCCTGAGCAAGGTGGAGGACTGGGCATGGCGAGCTTCCAGGACGGGCTGCCCGACCTGACCGCGTGCGGGCCGGCGACCAGCGCCGGGCCGCGCGTCTACATCGAGACCTACGGCTGCCAGATGAACGTCTACGACAGCCAGGCCATCGGCGGCCTGCTGGGGCGCGACGGCTTCGCGTCGGCCGCCCGCGAGGACGAGGCGGACGTCGTGCTGCTGAACACCTGCTCGGTGCGCGACCACGCCGAGCACAAGATCCTCAGCCGCGTGGGGGAGATCCGCGCCGACCGCCGGGCCCGGGGCCTGGCCCAGCCGGTGATCGGCATCTGCGGCTGCATGGCCGAGCGCCTGGGCGACGAGCTGCGCAAGGGCGGCCAGGCGGTGGACCTGGTGGTGGGGGTCGACAACTACGACACCCTGCCCGGGCTGCTGCGGGGGCTGACCGACCCGGACCCCGCGGGGCCGGCCGCGGGCGGCCGCACGGTCACCGGGCACCGCGACGACCAGCATTACGTGGCGCCGCCGGAGCTGTACCCGGTCAACAACAGCCACCTGGTGACGATCCACAAGGGCTGCGACTACAAGTGCACGTACTGCATCGTGCCCATGACCCGCGGCCCGCAGCGCGAGAAGCACCCGGACACGATCCTGGACGAGATCGCCGGCATCGTCGCCGCCGGCGGCCGCGAGGTCACCCTGCTGGGCCAGAACGTGACGGCCTGGCGCTGGGGCGCGGACCTGGATTTCGCCGCCCTGCTGGACCTGGTGGCGGGGATCGACGGCCTGGAGCGGATCCGCTTCCTGACCGGCCACCCCAGGGACATGCACCGGCACACCATGGCGACGATCGCCCGCCTGGGCAAGGTCTGCCCCTGGCTCCACGTGCCGGCCCAGAGCGGCAGCGACCGCGTGCTGCGGCGCATGAAGCGCCTCTACACCCGGGCCGAGTACCTGGCCATGGTCGACCACGCCCGGGCCGTGATCCCGGACGTGACCTTCAGCTCCGATTTCATCGTGGGCTTCCCGGGGGAGACGGAAAAGGACTTCCAGCAAACGCTTGAGGTCGTCCGGTACGTGAAGTACGATCAGATCTTCTCGTTCAAGTACTCCGAGCGGCCGGGGGTGCCGGCCGCCCGGCTGGCGGACGACGTGCCGACGCCCGAGAAGAAGCGCCGCCTGGCCGAGTTGATGGCCGTCCAGGACGAGGTCTGGCAGGGCGTGGCGTCGGCCTGCCTGGGCCAGAGCTGGCAGGGGGTCGTCGAGAGCGCGGCCCGCCGGCCGGCGGGGGCCGTGCGCGTGCGCACGGCCAGCAACCGCAAGGTCGTGGTGCAGGGGACGGGGCTGGAGATCGGGCAGCACGTCGGCGTCCGCGTCACCGGCTTCCGCAACACCACGTTCACCGGGGAGCGCCTGGCCTGAGGCCGCCGGGTCCCCGCAAGAGAGGTGCCGCCGTGTGGGTCGTCAAGGGTCTGTTCTTCCTGATCCTCCTGTTCGTGCTCGTCTGGTTCTTCGCCGCCAACGGTGACCAGTCGGTGGACCTGAACGTCTTCGGCCGCTCCTACCTGGGCATCAACGTCTACTGGGTGGTGGCGGTCTGCTATCTCCTGGGCTTCGCCACCAGCTTCGTGCTGGCGGCCCTGCGCGAGCTGCGCTTCCACCGGGAGATCGGCCAGTTGAGGAAGGCCGTCAAGGCCAAGGACCGCGAGATCGCCGACCTGCGCACCCTGCCCCTGCGCGACGAGCCCGCGCCGCGGGCCGCCAGGGAGACGCCGCCGCGGGGGCGGGGTCTGCCGCGCAGCGAGCCTCCCGAAGGAGCGGCGCCGTGAGCGAACTGCTGTTCATCCCGGCCGCGGCGGTGATCGCCGTGGTCGGCATCCTGGTGTGGCGGACCTTCCGGGCGCCCGTGCGGCGCGCCGTCGAGGACGGCTACCAGCAGGCCCTGGAGCTGTGGATCTCCGGCGAGCGGGACGAGGCCGTGCGGGTGCTGACGTCGGTGGTCAAGGCCAACCCCGAGGCGGTGGACCCGTTCCTGACCCTGGGCAACCTGCTGCGCCGGCGGGGCGACGCCTCCCGGGCCGCGGTCCTGCACCGGGGGCTGACCCTGCGGGCGGATCTGCCGCGGGGCAAGAAGATCACCGTGGGGCTGGCCCTGGCCGAGGATCTGGTGGCGCTGCAGCGCTGGGACGACGCCCGCGAGGTCCTGGACTCCGTGATGAAGGACGCGTCCGACCGCGCCGCCTACTGGAAGGTCCGCTTCGCCCAGTGGCAGGGGCAGGGCAACCTGCCCGAGGCCGCCCGGACCCTCAAGGCGGCGCCGCGCTTCGTCGCCGAGCGCGACCGCCCCTGGTTCGTCAAGGCCTACGTGGCGTTCCAGCTGGATCGGGCCCGGGCCCACGCCGCCCGCGGCGAGGCCGCCGACGCGCGCGCCCGCCTGAAGGACGTGGAGAAGATCCCCGAGGCCGCGATCCGGGCCGCTCTCGTGCGGGCGGTGCTGGCCGCGGTGACCGACGACGCCCACGAAGCGGTGACCGTGGCCTCGGAGGAGCTGCTGGACAGCCCGGAGGAACTCGCCATCTTCCTGCCCCTGCTGCAGGACGTGCTGCTGCGCACGGGCCAGTACGCCCGCACCATCCCCATCCTCGAGCGGGCCTGCCAGTCCGAAACCGCCCCGCCGCGCCTGTGGATCAGCCTGGCCTTGCTGTACGAGAAGCTGGACCAGCGGCCCAAGGCCCTGCGCCTGCTGGAGGCCAAGGCCGGGCGGCCCAACTTCACCCCCGATGCCGCCGAGCCCTACCTGCGGGTGCTGATGCGCGAGGCCAAGGGCACCGACGCCGCGCGGGTCTGGTCCCTGCTGGCCCGCCCGGCGCGCCCCGGATCCTGGACCTGCGCCGTGTGCGGCCGCCGCGAGGAGCAGGTCCGCTGGTTCTGCGACGACTGCCGCGCCTTCGACTCCTTCACCCGCGACCGGCGCGGCCGCCGGGAGAACTGAGATGCCCTGGACCCGCCGCCGCCTCGGGGCCGTCCTGGCCGCCGCCGCCTTGGCCGGGCTCGGCG
>JACZKN010000195.1 GCA_014859985.1 Candidatus Krumholzibacteriia bacterium
GCGTCGGCCGCGCCCTGCTTGCGGCCCTGGGCGCCCTCGCGCCACTCGGCCACCTTCGCGTCGACCGCGGCCTGGTCCAGGCCCTGCTTGACCAGCGAATACTTGAAGAGCACGCCCTCGGCGCGCAGCAGGCTCTTGGCGGTCTCGCTCAGGGTGGCGCCCTTGCTCATCCAGCCGATGATCTCGTCGGTATGCAGGTCGACTTCCGCCGGCTCGGCGAACGGGTTGTAGTAGCCCAGGTTGGCCAGGTAGGCGCCGTCGCGGCGCTTGCGGCTGTCCAGGACCACGAGGCGGTAGAAGGGACGCTTCTTGCGGCCCATGCGGGTCAGTCGGATCGTCGTAGCCACTCTCAACCTCCACTGTCTTGGTATCGCACCGGGCCCCATGCCCCGTGCGCGTGCCCGGCCCCGCGGGGCCGGCGGGCGGTCAACCGCCCAGGACCCGGCGGCCGAATTCCTGCAGGCCGCCGGCGGCGTTGATCTGCTTCATCATGCGCCGCATGTCCCGGTACTGCTTGAGCAGCTTGTTGACCTGCGAGACGTTGGTCCCGCTGCCGCGGGCAATGCGCTTGCGCCGCGAACCGTTGATGATGTCGGGCCGCCGCCGCTCGTCGCGGGTCATCGAGTTGATGATCGCCTCGACCTGCCCCAGCTGGCGGTCGTCCACCTTCGCCTTGTCCAGCACGCCGGCGTTCATGCCCGGCAGCATGCCGAGTACGCCCTTGAGCGGACCCATCTTCTTCATTTGGCGGATCTGGCGCTGGAAGTCCTCCAGCGTGAAGTGGCCCTCGGCGAAGCGGCCGGCCAGCAGCTCGGCCTCGCCCAGGTCCATCTTCTCTTCGGCCTGCTCGATCAGGGTCAGCACGTCGCCCATGCCGATGATGCGGCCGGCCATGCGCTCGGGATGGAAGACCTCCAGGTCCTCCAGCTTCTCGCCCACGCCGCACAGCTTCACGGGCCGGCCAGTGACCTCGAGCACGCTGAGGGCCGCGCCGCCGCGGGCGTCGCCGTCCAGCTTGGTCAGCACGGCGCCGTCGAAATCCAGGCGCGCGGCGAAGACCGTGGCGATGTTCACGGCCTCCTGGCCGGTCATCGCGTCCAGCACCAGCAGCTTTTCGTCCATGGGCACGGTGCGGGCGATGTCCTGCAGTTCCTGCATCAACTCGTCGTCGATGTGCAACCGGCCCGCGGTGTCGACGATCAGCACGTCGCACTTGTTGTCCCGGGCGCGCCGGTGGCCCAGCTTGACGATCTGCGCGGCGTTGGTGCGCTCGCGGTCGCTGTGCACGGGCACGCCGATGGAATCGCCGATCACGTGCAGCTGGTCGATGGCCGCCGGACGGTAGATGTCCGCCGCCACGAGCATGGGGCTGCGGCCCTCCTTCTTCAGCCGCAGCGCCAGCTTGCCGCAGAAGGTGGTCTTGCCCGAGCCCTGCAGGCCCATGACCATGACCGTGGCGATGTCCTTGCCCCGCGGGAGGTTCAGCTCGGCGGCGTGCCCGCCCAGGATCGCGGTCAGCTCGTCGTTGACGATCTTGACCACCTGCTGCGCCGGGGTCAGGCTGCCCAGCACCTCCCGGCCCAGGGCCTTCTCGCCGATGGACGACACCAGCTTCTTGGCCACGGCGTAGTTGACGTCGGCCTCGAGCAGGGCCATGCGCACTTCGCGCAGGGCCTCCTTGATGTTGTCCTCGGTCAGGCGCTCGCTGCCGGCCAGCTTCTTCATGGCCTGGTCGAGGCGCCTGGTCAGGTCCTGGAACACGTCGCTCTTTCCTTCTCCGTCCGGCGGCACGGACTCCCGTCCGCCCGGCGACAAACCGCACACAAAACAACACGACGGCGGACCCGTGGCCCGCCATCCGTTGCGCGCAGGAGGGGAAAACTAACATTTTGACGGGGTTTTGGCAAGGAAGCGGGACCGGGGAGCCGCGGCGGGCCGTTGTTCCGTGCCCCCCGGGGGGCACCCGAAGCGTAACCGGCTTCCCGGTAACAAGTTGGCTTGCCAGCGGTTCCAGCCGGCCTCGGCCTGGCGGCGGCGATCGCCCCGTCGGGCCTATCATGGGGGATCCGTCGGAACCGTCCACCGGCCGCCCGCGGCCGTCACCCCCGGGAGGACCCCGTGTACATCGCCATGAACCGCTTCCGCATCGCCCCGGGCCGAGAGGACGCCTTCGAGGCCGTCTGGCGCGAGCGCACCTCGTACCTGGACACCGTGCCGGGGTTCAAGGAATTCCACCTGTTGCGGGGAGCGGCGGGCGAGGAGTTCACCCTCTTCGTCTCCCATTCGGTGTGGGCATCCGAGGAGGCGTTCGGCGCCTGGACCAGGTCGGAGGCCTTCCGCAAGGCGCACGGGCAGGCGCGCTCGCCCGAGGGAACGGTGCTGGGGCACCCGCAGTTCGAGGGGTTCCGGGTGGTGCTCTAGGCGGGGCTAGCGGAACAGGGCCTTCAGGCCGCTCCAGCCACGGGGCACGGTCGGGACGATGCCCTCCCAGGCCGTGAGCCCGTTGACGAGGCCCAGCCTCTCGTGGAGAAGCCAGATCTCTTCCCGGTCCTCCAGGTACACGGATTCATCGGCCTCCGGATAGGTGAACAGCATGCGGACCACGATCACCGGGACCTGGTCCGCGAAACCGGGCACGGCGGTCGTCGTCGGGCCGAGCACCTGGCCGCTGACGACGGTGCGTGCGGCACCGAAGTTGGGGTCGTACCAGATCGACTCAGTCGACCAGGTCTTGCCGGGGTCCAGCGGCAGGTCGAGCAGGAGGACGGGCGGCACGAACTCGAAACCCTCGGCGAAACCGTTGGCGAGATAGGAGCCGCCGACGTGAATCACGTCGCCGTCGGCGCCGAGCCGGTAGCTGTCGCTCGAACCGAAGCCGGGCATCATCGGCCAGGTGTGGCTGACCCAGTCGGCCCACGCCGACACGTGAAGCTCGTACCAGCCGAAGCGGAGCACGGCGCCGTCGTCCCCGGCCCAGTACGGCCCGGCCATGCAGGTCGGCGCGACCGCCAGGGCAAGCAGCATGGCAATGGTGGCAGAACGGCGGATCATGGCGCCTCTCCGCAGGACCCCAGGCACGGACGCGACGAAACCAGTCTACCGCTTCCGGTCCGGCGCCGTCAATCCGCCCCGCCCCGCAGCAAGGCGATCCGCGCCC
>JACZKN010000196.1 GCA_014859985.1 Candidatus Krumholzibacteriia bacterium
GACCAGGGCCGCCAGCACCGCCACCGCGGCCACCGCCAGGGGCAGGCGGGCGGTCCGCCGGGCGACCGGGAGCACCGGCGGCGGTCCCAGCAGCTCGGTGCGCAGGCTCATCATCGAGGAGCTGCTGCCCTCCAGGGCGATGCGCGCCTCGCCGATGTCGCGCAGGCGCAGCTGAGGATCCCGCTCCAGGCAGCGGCGGCAGAGCTGGGTCAGCACCGGCGGCGCGTCGGCGGGGATCAGCTGCCAGTCCGGATCCTTGCGCAGCACCGCGGCCAGGGTGTCGCTGGCGGTCTCGCCGGCGAACAGGCGCTGGCCCGTGAGCATCTCGAAAACGATGACGCCGAAGGCCCAGATGTCGGCGCGGCGGTCCACGGCGTAGCCGCGGGTCTGCTCCGGGCTCATGTAGGCGGCCGTGCCCAGCACCGCGCCCACACCGGTCAGGTCGCGGGTGCGGGTGGCGGTGTCGTCCACCGCCGCGGCGGTGGTGCTGCTGGCGCCGCGCGGCCCCTCGAAGGCGCGGGCCAGGCCGAAATCCAGGATCTTGACCCGGCCGCCGGGCGCCACCTTGATGTTGGCGGGCTTGAGGTCGCGGTGCACGACGCCCTGCTCGTGGGCGTATTCGAGCCCCGCGGCCAGCTGGCCGGAGATCTTCTCCACCTCGTCCGCCGCCAGGGCGCCGCCGCCCAGGCGCACGGACAGGTCGTCGCCTTCGGCCAGCTCCAGCACGAGCACCGGATGGCCGTCCAGTTCCTCCAGGCCGTAGATGGCGGCGATGTTCTGGTGCTGCAGGGCCGCAAGCATGCGCGCTTCCCGCTGGAAGCGGGCCAGGCGCTCCGGGTCGCCGGCGAACTCGGCGGGCAGGATCTTCAGGGCCACGTCCCGGCCCAGGCGCGTGTCCCGCGCCCTGTAGACCTCGCCCATGCCGCCGCGCCCGAGGGAGCCGATCACCTCGTACGGACCGATCTGCTTGCCGATCATGCCGCCTCTTTTCCGGTAATGAAAATGGAGAATTAGCCTCCATATTCTACCGGAACACCGGGATATCGGCAACGGATATCGTTATCAGGGGTTGGCCGGCGTTCTCACGGAAGCGTCGCGCGCAGGATCAGGCCCACCATCACCAGGCCCAGGAGGTGCTTGACGAGGATCGCGACCAGGCGGCCCAGGAAGGCGTGGCCGCCCACCCGGAGGCTGGGCTCCAGGCGCGCCAAGGCCAGGTACTCCCCGGCCACCGCGCCGGCGAACGCACCCACGAAGCTGCCGGCGATGGCCCCGACCACCGGCACCAGGCCGTTGCCCGCCGCGGCGCCCAGCAGGCCGCCGACGAAGGCGCCGATGACGCCGTGCCTGGTCGCGCCCTTCCTCGCCACCCAGAACGTGCCCACGACGAACTCGATCCCCTCGCCCAGCAGCGCGATGCCCAGCAGCACCGCCAGCAGCCCCCAGCCGATGGGATCGAACCCCGTGACCAGCGCGTGCACCAGGGCCAGGCCCAGGACGATGAAGTTGCCGCCCAGGCCCAGGTAGACGAACAGGGAGGCGACCACCAGCAGCAGCGCCCACAGCACGTACCCGGACCACTGGCCGATGCCCGCCAGCAGTTCCACGCTCAGTGGTCCAGGGTGAAGCGCTTCTCGCCCGCGTCGACCGCGAACGGCAGCGTGTTCTGCCGCGGCGGCACGGTGCAGTTCCACCGCTCGGCGTCGTAGTCGCAGTAGGGGTTGTAGGCGTAGTTGAAGTCCAGGTCGACGGTGCCGTCGGGGGCCGCCACGAGGTCCAGGTAGCGCCCGCCCGGATAGGTCTCGGTGCGGTTGGACTCGTCGTAGAAGGGCAGCCACAGGCCCTCGCCGCCGGCGTAAACGGTCAGCGTGTGGTCGCGGCCGTCGTGGCGGAAGGTGACGGTGCCCGTCACGGCGTAGGGCACGGTTTCGCCCCGGTCCTTGGCCAACTGCACGGTGTCGGCCGTCGCCGCCCGGACCAGGGGCACGTGGAAGCGCAGGGCCGGCTCGGGGAAGTAGTAGTTCAGGCCCTCGAACCCCTCCTGCCGGTCCGCGGCCAGGGGCGTGGTCGCCGGCTGGGCGAAGGCCTCGTTCTTCTCGATGCGCATCTCCACAAGGGCGATCTCCCAGCGCTCGTGCTCGGCCGGGTCCATGGCCAGCGCGCCGGGGACCTCGGGGTCGCTGGAGCAGCCGGCCAGGCCGGCGACGGCGGCCGCGCAGAGGGCCAGGGCGCGGACGTGGCGAGGGCGGGGGTGACGGGGCATGGCGAAGTCCTCTTCCCGGTTGCGGTGCCGATGGACGGACGAGGCGACGCCGGGCATGATAGCATTCCTGGCCACGGGTTTCAAAACCCCTGTGCATCGATTACCATGGGCCGGCCCGATCCCCACCGACCCGGAGACGACGTGACGAACCACACCGCCGCCGCCGAGCCCCGCGCCGCCGCCGCATCCCTGCGCGCCGACCTGCCCGTCATGCTGGCGGTGGCCGCGGTCGCCATCCTGGGGCGGCTGCCCGTCCTGGGCGCCTGGTGGGCCCTGGACGACTGGGGGCTGCTGGCCCGGGCGGCCGGCCAGCTGGAGCCCGAGACCGGGGTGCCCGCCCGCTGGCTGAGCCAGCACCTGTGGTGGAGCGTGACCTGGCCCCTTTTCGGCCTCAGCGCCGACGCCCAGGCGGTCCTGCGCCTGGCCCTGCACGCCGGCTCGGCCCTGCTGGTGGTGCGGCTGGCCGTCCGCGCCGGCCTGGAGCCGCCAGCCCGCCTGCTGGCGGGCTTGGTGTTCGCCGCCACCCCCCTGGCCTTTACGCCCCTGTACTGGGCCGCCGGGGTGCAGGAACTGCTGGCGGCCGTGGGCGCCCTGGGCGCGGTGGCCGGCTTCACCGCCGGGCGGCGCGGAGCGTTGCTCTGGGGAACGCTGCTGGCGCTGGCGGCCATCGCGGCCAAGGAGGCGGCCCTGGGTCTGCCCGTGCTGCTGGCCGCCATCCTGGTATTCGAGAGCCCCGGGGCGCGCCCGCGGGCCGACCGCCCCCTGGCCTGGGCCCTGGTGCTGTTCCTGGCCCTGGCCGCGGTGCTGGAGGCCAGGCTGGTGCTGGACCACTTCGCCACCGGCAGCGACGATCCCTACCGCCTGGGCGGTGCGGTCACGGTGCTGGGGAACCTGGGCGTGTTCGGGTTCTGGCTGGTCTCGCCGGGTCCCGTGTTCGCGAGCGAGCTGAGCTGGCCGATGGTCGGCGGCGGCGGCGCC
>JACZKN010000197.1 GCA_014859985.1 Candidatus Krumholzibacteriia bacterium
CCTCTTGCTCTTGCTCTTGCGCGGCGGCCGCGCAAGAGCAAGAGCAAGAGGAAGGCCCCGGGCCTGCAAGCCCGGGGCCTTTGCATCGCCGGCCGTGGGCCGGGGTCTAGCGGACCAGGGACATCTTCCTGACCAGCGTCCGGTCCCCGGAGGTCATCCGGTAGAAGTAGGTCCCGCTGGGCGCGGGGTTGCCCGCCTGGTCCAGGCCGGTCCAGGTCTCGGCGTGGGGCCCGGCCGCCCGCACGGCGTCCACGAGACGGACGACCCGGCGGCCGGCCACGTCGTAGACGTCCAGCGTCACGCGCTCCGACCGGGGCAGGCTGTACTCGATCGACGTCATGGGGTTGAACGGGTTCGGGTAGTTCTGGCCCAGGCTGAAGGCCGGCCGCGGGACCTGGACCGGCGCGGTCTCGAACAGCGTCCAGGTGTGGCCGCCCTGGGTCACGTCGACGCGGTAGCGGCAGGTCGCACCCGGGGCGCCGCCCGCGTCCAGGATCCGGTAGGTCGCGCCGTCGCTCTCGACGACCGCGTCCACGAGCCGGACGGGCGCCCGGTCCCGGCCCTCGAGGCGGTAGACGACGAAGTCGCCGGCCGGCAGGGCCTCGGCGAGGCTCCAGGTGACGGCGATCGCCGCCCCCGACGGCGCGACCGCGCTGGAGCGCAGCACCGTCGCGACCACGCCCTGGCTGCCCAGGGTCAGGCGGGTCAGCGAATCCAGGCCGAACGCGGACACGGTGTTGGCCGTGACGTCCACGACGGAGGGCTGCGGCACCCAGGCCGCGCCGTCGGCGGCGTACAGCACCAGCATCTCCTCGGCGATGACATCCAGCTCGGTTTCGTCGTACCGGAAGACGACGCCGGCGTCGAGGCCCGCGTTGTGGGCCGGCGCCACGTCGAAGAAGCGGAAGATGCCGTCCCGGGCGTCCTTGTCCACGGTGGCGCCCGTGGTGCGGACGATCTGCGTCAGGCCCGGCGCGGCGCCGGCCGCCAGGATCTCCAGGCCGATGCCGCCGAAGGCCTCGCCCACCCCCTGGTCGACGGTGCGCGCGGCGAGGACCGTGCCGATGACCGTCGCACCGGCCGCCTCGACCAGCGTCGCGGCGTCGCCGAGGACCAGGCTGTGGGCGCCGGTGAACAGGCCGCCGGCGGCGACGGTGCAGGTGCCCTCGACCGTGACGTCCGCGGCCAGGTCCACGCCCTGGTCGCCCGAGAGGGTCAGGTCGCGCAGCACGCCGGCGGTCACCGGCAGCTCGGGACCCGCGGCGACCCGGGCGACGGTGCTCGTGTACTCGACGTCGACCGCGCCCGCGAAGACCGGCGCGCCGGCGAGGGTGCCGGTGGCGACCCGCACCAGGGCGCCGTCGGCCAGGGTGAAGGCCACGTCCGGATCGCTGGCGTCGACCTGGCCCGTGGTCAGGCGCAGGGCGCCGCCGACCAGGAGGGTCCGCGCCGCGTCGGCCTCGATCACGGTCTGCGCGCCGTAGTGGTTCAGCAGCTCGCCCGCCACCGCGCGGTCGGCGCCCAGGGTCCAGACCTTGCGGGCGCCGGCGGTGGAGTTCCGCAGCTCGAGGTTGTGGTAGTCGATGTCGAAGACCTGCTGGTCGCTGCTGCTGCGGCTGTAGACGAAGGTGCCCTCGTTCACCGCCAGCGGCGGATACTGGGGCGCGGAGCTGTTGGCCTCGATTGTCCCGCCTGCGAGGACCGCCAGCAGGCTCGGCGTGGTCGGGTTGTCGTACCAGTAGTAGGAGTTCAGCGAGTTGACGAAGGTGCCGCCCGCCTTGACCGTGACGGTGCCGGGGTTGAAGCACGCGGTGCCCATGCTGCCGCCGACCGCGTAGTAGGGGATCTGCAGCAGCCCGCCCTCCTCGACGTCGATGCCGGCGATGTTGATGCGGCTGGTGCTCGAGTTGGCCAGGTAGGCCTCGCCGAAGACGGTCATCTTCCCGATCTTCGCGCTGTCGTCGCCGACGAAGTTGCCGCGGCGGATGTGCGAGAACGAACCGAGCATCCGGAAGACGCCGCCCTCGCGGACGATGATGGTCGGCGTCGAGGCGGTGCCGGCGGTCGTGCGCCCCTCGATGTCGTCGGCGCGGCCCAGTTCGAAGATGCCGTTGACGATCTCGAGGCTCGTGCCGATGCCCAGGCGGTAGCCCGCCTCCAGGCCCTCGACGGGGTTGGTGGTGAACTTGCCGTCCATCTTGTCGACGACGATCTCCTGGAAGCGGCAGGGGTAGGGCGAGGTGCTGGTCGTGCCCAGGTTGGTGATGGTCTGCAGCGGCGCCGTGCCGGTGAAGATCATCTTCGCGCCCGCGGCCCACAGGTTGCTGCCGGAGTAGAAGGGGTTGACCGCGGTGTCGTAGCGGTTGAAGTCCCCGTGGATGCCGAGGTTCTCCTCGAGCCCGAGGCGCCCGGCGGCGTCGGCGAAGGAGATGTCCAGGCAGGCGGACGGGGCATCGACGATGACGGTGTGCCCGGCGCCGATGATGACGTTGTCCTGCGCGCCGGGGACGACGCCACCCTCCCAGGTGCCCGGATCGCTCCAGTTGCCGCCCCGCAGCGAGGTGATCGAGGGCGGCGGCGGCGTGATCGCGAAGGGTACGGTGTAGGTCATGCCGGCGTGGACGAGGGACTCGACCCGCAGCAGGCATTCGGCGGCGGGGGTCACGGGAACCGTCCAGGCGTACGGCTCGGTCAGGCCCGAAGCCACCGGCTGCCAGGTGGCGCCGTTGTCGGGGGAGAATTCGATGGCGACGGGATCGGCGGCGTCCTCCGCGATCCACTCGATGGTGCGGATGCTGCCGGCCTCCCAGCTGTCGGCCTCCCGCGGCGTGACGACGGCCAGGAAGGGCTCGCCGGAGACGAGCCACTGCACCGCGTCGGGGATCATGTGCTCGTAGCCCGGGCTGATCTCCGGGTGCGGGCTGAAGGCGGCGACCCGGCCCTCCCCGAAGACGCTGAACGCGAAGGCGGTCGTGCCGATCATCACGCCGGTGGGGGCGCCGTTCTCGGCGATCTCCGACTCGAAGACGCCGACCTCGACGTAGCCGGGCAGGTCGGGGTTGCCCGCCGGCGCCATCAGCGCGCCCTGGCGGTACTCCAGGACGACCGTGTCCTGGGTCAGTCCGAACAGGTCCCGGCCGAAGCTGTTGAAACGCACGTCCACCGGGCCGGTCCCGCGGTCCCAGTGGGCCCGGTCGATGACCTTGGTGTTCAGCAGGTACAGGGACCAGGTGTAGTCGGCCGACGCCAGGTAGGAGCCGGCGCAGATCCCCAGGAAGCCGCCGCCGTCGCGCACGAAGGCGCGCACGCTGTCCCGGCCGCTCTCCTCCAGGGAGGCGGCCTGGCCCGAGCCGCTGCCCCCCGGGTGGACGATGACGTCGAAGCCGCGCAGGACGCCGGCCCGGACGTCGGCGCCCGAGACGACCGTGACGCTGAAGAGGCTGGGGTCGGCCATGCTCGCGATGACGTCGTTGTAGCTGGTGCCGACGCCTTCGTCGACGTACATGGCGACCCGGATCGGGTCCGCCTGCGCGACCGCGGCGGACAGGGCGACAAGCGGGATGGCCGCCAGGAAAACGTACATCCGGAGTTTTCTCATCTCTGGTCCCCTTGCTGGTGGTAGGCGGCGGAGCGAGGGCTTGGACCGGCCCATCTGCGCGGCTCAGATGACAATGAAATAACAAATTCCATGCCAAAGAGAAAGTTCGATGTTGTATGGAGTTACCTATCCTGGCACCGGCGCGGTGTGATGAATCGACACACGGCGGCTGAGGCGAATCAGCCCACCGGCGCAGGTCGGTCCGGCGGTCCGCCCGGGGATGCCCATGTTCCCGGTCGTCTAGAAGCGCAGCCCCGCCGACCCGGTCAGCAGCACGCCCGGCAGCACCACCCCCGGCACCTCCATCACCCGCCGGTCCGTCAGGTTCGTGCCCGTCAGCGAGGCGAACCAGCCGCCGGTCCTCGCCCAGTCCAGGCGGGCGTCCACGAGGCCGGCGACGCGGAAGTCGTCCGGACCGCCGCTGCGTTCCACGTAGCGGAAGACCGCGGTCGCGGCGAAACCCGCCGGCAGCACCGCCGTGCCGGCGCAGGTCAGATTGTGGCGGGGCACCAGCAGGGCGTACTTGGCCGCGTAGCCGGGGGTCAAGGAGGTGCTGCGCTCGAGCCAGGCCCAGCCCGCGGTCAGGCGGTGGCCCCGCGACGCGCGCCAGCCCAGGGTGGTCTCCACCCCGCGGACGGTGCCCTCGGCCACGTTCAGGACCTGCCACACCGTGTCCCCGACCGGCCGGGCCCAGTCGATCAGGTCGGTCTCGTGGCGTGCGAAGAAGGCGGCGCCCGCCTGCCAGGGGCCGCCGGTCAGCTCGACGCCCGCGTCCCAGGCCCAGCCGTGCTCCGGCTTCAGGTCGGGGTTGCCCCGGTTGGCGGGGTCCGCGTAGTACAGATCGGTGAACGTCGGCACGCGGTGGATGCTGCCCGCGCTGGCCCGCAGGATCGCCGGGCCGGCCAGGTCGTACGCCACCGCCCCGGTGACCGAGGCCCGCGGGTCCAGGGACGAGCGCAGGTCCACCCGGCCGCCCAGCTGCCAGCTGAGGGGCGCGCCGTGGCGGTCCAGCTCGGCCGAGACCGACAGGCGCCGGCGCAGGTGGTCGCCCAGGGCCGGTCCGGCCACGCCGCCGCGCACGCCGGTGCTGGCGATGTCCTCGTAGACGCCTTCGAGGCCGGCAGCCAGGGCGTGGCCGCCGCCCAGGTCCAGCAGGCCGCGCAGCTCGCCGGCGTACCGCCGGCTCACGTGGTCGTTGGTGTAGGCGTCGGGGTTGGTGCGGATCAGCACGAAGCGGTCCTCGTGGCGGCGGAAGGCGAAGCGCGGCTCGACGGTCAGGCGGTCCGACACCCGGCGGTTCACCCGCAGCGTGCCCGCCATGGTGCGGGTGCGCTCCCACGAGGGATAGGGCGCGTAGAAGTCCAGGGCCCCGAAGGCCCGGTAGCCGTAGCCCACGAAGGCGTCGATCTCCCCCGCGCCGGTGGTGTTCAGCACGCGGCCGGTGGCCGACCAGAGGTCGGCATCGGTGCCTTGGGTGACCTCGGTGCCGTCGTCCCTGGTGAAGTCGTGGCCGTCGGTGCGGAAGCGTTCGGCCGAGATCCGCGCCGCCGTGGCCCCGCCGCCCGCCTGCGCGCTGCCCCAGTCGCCCCAGGT
>JACZKN010000198.1 GCA_014859985.1 Candidatus Krumholzibacteriia bacterium
GGATGGTGGGGGGATTGGGCAGGATCTCCAGGGCGAAGCCGGGGGCCAGTTCGTTGCCCAGGACCACCAGCAAGGGTTCGCGGTCGAGCCGCGGCCGCAGCATCATCCCGCCCGCGGCGGTGGCGGCCGGCGGCGTCGCCAGGTGGGCCAGCGGCCGCAGGTCGCGGTCCAGGACGAAGATCTCGCCGTTGACGTTGCCGACCAGCAGCTGCTCGCCCCGGCCCGTCAGCAGCGCTCCTGCGGCGTAGGGACGCAGCCGGCCCGGGTGTGCCGCCACGGCGGCCAGGGCCAGCTGCCCATCGAACCGGTAGCGGTGCAGGCCGACGCGATCTAAGCCCAGGAAGATGTCGACTCCCTCATCGTCGGCCATGGTGACGATCCCGAGGGGCGAGCCCGGCAGGTGTGCCTCGGCCCGCACCGACCCGGTCGCGCCGTCCAGGATGACCAGGCGGGCGTCGCGCCCGAGGGTGCCCCCTGCGGCGGCAAGGACGAGGCTGCCCATGGGCCCCCGGACGGCGTCCAGGCTGCCGCCTTCGAGCCCACCCAGCTTGTTGACCCAACGCCGGGAGCCGTCCGCACCGACGGCGACGACCGTGCATTCGTCGTCCCGCAGGCCGCCGACCGGGCCCGGCAGGTTCTGGACGGCGACGCCCAGGTAGGCGCAGTCCGTCACGCCGTCGCCGTCGAGATCGATGGCGCGGACGGCCCTGATGCCGGGCTTGGCGCCGGCCCAGTGCGTCCACAGGACTTCCCCGGACAGGGCGTCCACCGCCATGACGCCGCGGGGGGCCCAGTCGAAGCCGGTGCTGGCCGCGACGATCAGCCCGCGGCGGGGGCCGCCCGGCGCCGGCACCTGGGTCAGGCCGACCACGCTGTACACGCCGTCCCACACGCCGTCCTGCCGGCGCTCGGGACCACCGGTGAGGGTGAACTCGGCGACGACCGCGCCGGTATCGGCGTCGAGGGCGCAGACGAGCCAGAGCCGGCGGTCGGCGGTCGGGCTGATCAGGACGAGTTCCGCGCGGCCGTCGCCGTCGACGTCCCACAGCCCCTCGAGGGACGCGCACGGCGTCCGGTGGCAGTACGCGGGCGGCAGGGTGTGCTGCCACCGCGCGCCGGATACCGCGGGGCCTTCGTCCTGCCGGACGATGCCCGGGTTGCGCGCGCTGAACACCACGTCGACCCCGTCGATCCGCGCGCCGAGCAACGGCCGGCCCCAGCCTCCGTCGAGGCTGGCGACCTCGCCCATCCGGTCGTAGGTGGTGCGGAAGGGCAGGTGGCCCGCCACCGCCTTTTCGAGATCGACGGCGGCGCGGGTGGCGCAACCGGCGTAGGCCACCGCCCACAAGGCTCCGGTGACCAGCAGGAACCAGGAACGCGGTGAAAGCTGCGGACGCGGCATGGTGCGGTGCCTCGACGCTGTAGCCGGCGATCCATCGGCCGCCGGAGGGTGACGCCGCGGGGGCGAAGATCTAATATGAGGTGCAGGGTACCACGAAGGCCGCTTCATTGCACCGACAGGAGCCGGCATGCCCCCCACCGTCGACCGCCCCCGCCTGACCTTCCACGGCGCCGCCGGCACCGTCACCGGCAGCCGCCACCTGCTGGAGGTGCCGGGCTGCCGCCTGCTGGTGGACTGCGGCCTGTTCCAGGGCCTGAAGGAGCTGCGCCTGCGCAACTGGCAGGACCCGGGGTTCGAGCCCGGCTTCCTGGACCACGTGGTGCTGACCCACGCCCACATCGACCACACGGGTTGGGTGCCGCGGCTGATGCAGTACGGGTACCGCGGACCGCTGCACTGCGCCCCGGCCACGGCCGAACTGGCGGAACTGATGCTGATGGACGCGGCGCACCTGCAGGAGGAGGACGCGGCGTTCGCCAACAAGCAGGGCTACTCGAAGCACCAGCCGGCCGAGCCGCTCTACACCTCCATCGACGCCCTGGCGGCGCTGAAGCTGCTGCGTCCGCACGACTACGGCCAGTGGCGCGATCTGGGCGCGGGCGTGCGCCTGCGCTTCGGGAATTCGGGTCACATCCTGGGGGCGGCTTTCGCGGAGGTGCGTTTCCCGGGCGCCGCGGCACGGGGGGCGACGGTCAACGACGGCGAGACCACGGTGGTCTTCGGCGGCGACCTGGGCCGCTACGGCGTGCCCTTGCACACGGATCCCGAGACCCTGCCGGCCTGCGACGCGCTGGTGCTGGAGTCCACCTACGGCGACCGGGATCATACGCGCGAGCCGGTGCTGGATCAGATCCGCGCAGCCTTCGCCGAGACCGTGCGCCGCCGGGGCATCGTGCTGATCCCCAGCTTCGCCGTGGCCCGGGCCCAGCTGATCGGGCTGATCCTGCGGGACCTGATGCGCGGGGGCGACCTGCCCGAGGTGCCCCTGCACATCGACAGCCCCATGGCCATCGACGCCACCCTCATCTACTCGCGGCACTTGTACGACGGCAACCTCGACCCCGACGTGACGGAGGACGGACGCAGCCAGTTGTTCCCCCGCAAGGTGCACCTGCACCGCACGGTCCACGAGTCGAAGCAGCTGAACCACCTGCCGGGACCCCGGGTGATCATCGCCTCCAGCGGCATGATGACCGGCGGCCGCATCCTGCACCACCTGGTGCGTCGCCTGCCCGAGCACCACACCCTGGTGCTGCTGACCGGCTACCAGGCGGTCGGCACCCGCGGCCGCTCGCTCCAGGAAGGCGCGGCGACCCTGCGCATGCACGGGCAGAACGTGCCGGTCAACGCGACCGTGATGACGGTGGAGGGGCTCAGCAGCCACGCGGACCGGGGCGAGATCCTGCGCTGGGTGGCCACGGCGCCGCGGCCGCCGCGGCGGATCTTCGTCGTGCACGGGGAGCCCGAGTCGTCGGCACACCTGGCGGAGCGGCTGCGCGAGGCCACGGGGGCCGAGGTGACCGTGCCGGGGATGGGCGAGGGGTTCGATCTCTGACCGCGCCCCTAGCGCAGCCCGATCAGCCGCCACCAGCGCGGCCGCGGCGGCAGCACGACCTCGTGCTCGACGCGCCGCACCCCGCCCTTCCCGTCCACCAGCACGTAGCCCTGCCAGCTCTGGGGCAGGCCGACGAAACGCGTGCCGTCCCGCTCGCACTCGTGCCAGCGGTGGTGGTGCCCGAAGAACCACCAGCGCGGGCGCAGGTGCGCCGCCACCGCCGCGAACCCCGGGACGCCGGGCGAGCCCAGGTGCCCGAGGGCGTCGTCGCTGGCGACGTCCAGCCCGGTCGGGCAGTCGTGGCTCAGCACGACGTCGACGCTGGCCGGGGCATGGGCCAGGCAGGCGGCGATGTCCTGGTCGCGGATCTCGCAGCCGCGCGGCGTCGACCAGGCGTCCATGTAGCGGGCGCCGCCGATGCACAGGCAGCGCCACGGGCCGAACTCGTGCACCGATCCGCGCGGCAGGTGGTCGACGACGTCCGCATAGCTGCGGACCAGGTGGTCGAAGCCGACGAAGTCCTCGTGGTTGCCCTCGATGAAGGCGACGGGCCGCGCGAAGCGGCGGCGGCCCCGGCGGAAGTGGGCGTGCAGGTCCGGCCCGAACAGCCCCAGGTCCCCCAGGACGACCACGCGCTCGACCCGCCGGCCGAGTTCGCCCTCGGCGTGGGCGACCTGGGCGTCGACGACCCGGTAGCGGGCGTGGACGTCGCTCAGGAGCAGGATGGTGCCGTTTGCGGACGGATCCATCGCCGTCAGGCCCCCTTGAACTCGTGGTCGAGGACCGCCTGCAGCGCCTTGAGGTGGGCGAACACGGCCTTGAGCCGGCGGCGGGTCTCGGGGTCGAGGGCGTCCGGCTCGATGCGGTTGTCCGGCTCCAGCTTGTCGAGGATCCGCTGGGCCTGGCGGCCCAGGCGCAGTTCCATCAGGAAACCGAAGGCGTCGGCGGTCTCGGCCGCCGTGTCCGGGCGCAGGTGGCCGGCCGCGGCCAGCGCCGCGAGCCGGTCGAGGGTGCCGGTGGCGTCGATCCCGTGCTGCAGCGCGCGCAGCCGGGCGTAGTCGACGATCTGCGCGATCACGCCCTTGATGTCGAAGGTGGCGCGGTCGGCCTCGCCCCGCTCCAGGACGAAGGTGCCGAAGGCGTTCAGCGGCGGCTCGTACTGCAGCACGCTGCGGGCCAGCAGGTGCAGGAAGCGCGGCTGGCGGGCGATCTCCGTGCTGAGGTGGGCGCGCAGTTCGCGCACGGGTTCATCCGGCCCGGTCACGCCCCGGAAATCGAAGAAGATGCTGCTGTGCAGCAGGTCCGCCGGCTCGAGCGTGTGGATCCAGGCCGAGAAGGTCCGCCGCCACGCCGTCAGGGACTGGCAGCATTGGGGCTCCCCGGACATGATCCCGCCTTGGCAGTAGGGGTAGCCGGCGGCCGCCAGCAGCCCGGACAGCCGCCTGCCCAGTTCCAGCAGGTAGGCGCGCGCCTCGGCCTCGCCGTGCCCGGGATCGGGATAAATGATGGCGTGGTCCTGGTCCGCCAGGAGGCTGACCTCGGCGCGGCCGAGGCTGCCCATGAGCATGACCGCAAACGGCACCGGCGGGGGCCCCAGCTCCGCCTCCACCAGCTCGACCCCCTTGCGGACGGCGGCGTCGGCGTTCGCCGAGAGCGTGCGGCTGACCTGCAGCGCGTCGGCGCCGTGGCTCATCAGCAGGGCGGCCATGGTCGCCATGCGGCGGTTGGCCGCGGCCAGGTCCGCCGCGTTGTCCACCGTCCCGAGGTCCAGTTCGCGCGGCTGGGCCAGCCGGGAGGCGACGGCCATGAATCCCGTCCTGCCCTGCACGACGATGCGCGACAGGGTGAGCATCACCGGCACCGCGTCGCCGCTGCGGGCCACCAGTTCGGCCTCGTAGCGGACGGGGGCGGCGAGCCCGTCGGCCATCGCCTGCCAGTGCCGCCGGCCGCTCTCGGCCTCGGCCGCCGTCGGGCGCACCAGGCGGGCGGGGTCCAGCCGGGAGAACGTCTCGCGGTCGTAGCCCACCAGGCGCAGCATGCTGGCGTTGGCGAACAGCCCCTCGCCGCCCACGGACATGAAGATCGACTCGCCGGCGGACTCGACCAGGGAACGGTACTTCTCCTCGGACAGGTGCAGCGCCGCGGCCGTGCGCAGCCGCCCCCGCTCGGCCTGGAAGCTCGCCCGCAGCAGGACCGCGAGCAGCGCGGCGACGGCGGCCAGGATCAGCAGCGCGGCCGCGCGCAGGCGCCCGGACATCGCCGCGACCTCGCGGTCGACGTCGTCGGTGTAGACGCCCGTGCCGATGATCCAGCCCCAGGGCGCGAAGCCCTTCACGTAGGACAGCTTCGGCACGATCCGCGCCTGGTCGTCCTTCCACTGCCACATGTAGTCGACGTAGCCGGCCCCCTCGGCGCGGACGATCCGCACCATCTCGACGAAGATCAGCTTGCCGCGGGGATCGGCGAAGCCGGCGAGGCTCGTGCCTTCGAGGTCGGGGCGGTAGGGATGGACGATCATCCGCGGCTCGAGGTCGTTGATCCAGAAGTAGTCCTTGCCCTCCTGGCCGTAGTGCAGGCTGCGGACCTGCTGGACCGCCTCCCGCTGGGCCTCGGCGCGGGTCAGCCGGCCCGCGCACTCCTCGGCCTCGTAGCGGGCCAGGATGTTCCAGGCGGATTCGGTCAGCTCGCGGATCATCAGCCGCTTCTGGTCCATCACCGCGCGGCCGACCGCGGGCAGGAACGAGAAGTACACGACGCCGCTGAACAGGCCGATCGCCAGCAGCGCGGGCAGGATGGTGCGCAGGGCAAGCCGGCTCATGGAACCTCCCGTCGCCGCGCCCGGGGGCCGTCCCGCAGCGCCCCGGCCGATCCAACCGGCCGGTCGGCAACGGTTTAGATTATGCGCGACAAACGTTAAAAACTAAACATATTCTTTTTGAGAAGGTAACCTCCGTGTGCTAGCTTGTCACGACCGACCCGGCGGTCCGCAGCGCGGACCCGCCACGGCCGCCGGCCCCGTTTGGCGAACCCCCGCCCCGAGCCTGGAGGACACCATGCTGCACGAGCCCGCGCAGAATTCCGGACCCGATCCCGCGGTCGGTTACAAGACCCGCCTCGGCGTGATGATGTTCCTGATCTACTGCGTCGTCTACGCCGGCTTCGTCCTGGCCAACGTGGTGGCCGACGGCCGGGCCATGCAGATCGTCGTCTTCGCCGGGCTGAACCTCGCCGTGGTGTACGGCATGGGCCTGATCGTCCTGGCGCTCGTCCAGGCCCTGGTCTACAACCTCCTGTGCACGCGCCGGGAGCACGCGCTCGGCCTCGGCAGCGACGGGAGGGACGCGGCATGAACCTCCACGGCACGCCCCTGTCCATCGTCATCTTCTCCCTGTTCGTGGCCCTGGTGCTGTGGCTGAGCTGGTTCTTCGCGCGCAAGGCGAAGTCGGCCTCCGGCTACTACGCCGCCGGCGGCCAGATCCACTGGGCGGTCAACGGGATCAGCTTCGCCGGCGACTACCTGTCGGCGGCTTCCTTCCTGGGCATCTGCGGCATGATCGCGACCCTGGGCTACGACGGCTTCCTCTACTCCATCGGCTACCTGGCCGGCTGGGTGGTGGCCCTGTTCGTGGTCGCCGAGCCGATGAAGCGCATGGGCAAGTTCACGTTCACCGACGCGCTGGACGCGAAATTCGACCACCGGGGCATCAAGCTCGCCGCCGCCGTCTCCACCCTGGTGGTGTCGATCTGCTACCTCATCCCGCAGATGAACGGCGCCGGCACGCTGGTCGAGCCGCTGCTGGGGCTGCCCCACTGGGCCGGCGTGATCCTCGTCGGGGCGATCGTGATCACGATCGTCGCCACCGCGGGCATGACCTCCACCACCTATGTCCAGTTCCTCAAGGGCGGGCTGCTGCTGGTCTTCTCGACCATCCTGGTGGTGATGGTGCTGGCGCGCGGCCTGGGCACCGCGCCGGCCAGCCTGCCGGGAGAGGACGGCCGGCCCCTGCTGGAGATCCCCGCGCAGGCCAGCGAGGCGTCCCTCGCCGCCGACGGCCATGTGTTGGCCCACACCGCCGGCGACCTGCTGCAGTTCCTGCGCGGCGAGGAGATCTCCTGGTGGAAGCGCGACGCCGACGGCGTCCTCTGGCAGGCCCAGTGGCGGGGCAAGGGTCTGGTCAACGGCGAGGCGGACGGCCTGCTGCGCCCGGTCGGCCGCCTGCGGCGGATAGGCGGCCTGGACGAGGCCGAGGCGGCGCGCGGGACTGGTCCGGTGGGCCCGGTGCGCTTCCTCGCGCTGCTGACCGATCCGGAGACGCGCATCGAGCAGTGGCACCAGCGGACGGTGTACGGCGCCGGGGGCGAGAAGTACTCGGTGCACTATCCGCATGCCGTCACCGGCACCGAGCAGATGAGGCCGGGCGTGAAGTTCAAGGTGGGCACCACCCGGGAGAAGCTCAACTTCGTCTCGCTGATGATGGCGCTGTTCTTCGGCACGGCGGCCCTGCCGCACATCCTGATCCGCTACTACACCGTGCCGAGCCCGGCCTGCGCGCGCAAGTCGACCATCGTGGCCATCGCGGCCATCGGCTCATTCTACGTGCTGACCCTGTTCATGGGCCTGGGCGCGGCCATCAACGGCACGGTCAATCCGGCGGACAACAACATGTCGGCGCCGCTCTTGGCCCTGTCCTTCGGCGGCGTGCTCTTCGCGGTCATCTCGGCGATCGCCTTCGCGACGGTGCTGGGAACGGTCGCCGGGCTGATCGTCGCCGCCTCCGGGGCCGTGGCCCACGACCTCATGGACCGGTTCGGACGCATGGACCTGAGCGAGGCACGGAAGGTGCGCGCCGGCAAGATCGCCGCCTTCGGCGTGGGGATCGTGGCCATCGTCCTGGGCATCGTGTTCCGCGGGGTGAACGTGAGCTTCCTGGTGGGCTGGGCCTTCGCCGTGGCGGCCTCGGCCAACCTGCCGGCGATCGTCATGCTGCTGTTCTGGAAGGGAACCACGGCCCAGGGCATCGTCGCGTCCATCATCGTGGGCATCGTGGCCGCGCTGGGCATCATCCTGACCGGCCCGGAGATGTTCGCCGGTCCCTACGGCCTGCGGGCCGAGGACGCCTGGCACCCGCTGGGGCAGCCGGGCATCATCTCGATCCCCCTGAGCTTCCTGGCACTGGTTGCGGTGTCGCTGCTGACGCGGCGCCGGTCGGCGGCGCCGGTCGGCGGCGCCTGACCGCTCCGGCCTCCGGCAGCACGAAGGGCGCCCCGCGGGGGGCGCCCTTCGCGTCGATCGCGGTGCGGCCCGGCCTACTTCTCGTACGCCTCGCTAAGTTCGAACCGCGAGATGCCGCGCATACTGTTGGGATCGCCGGCGTAGCCGAGGGCCGCCCAGTTCATGCGGCCGTCCTCGCCGTGGCAGTGGGCGCACTTCAGGGCCTGCTCCTTGGGCGCGACCATGTGGTTGAGCTTCCACCAGGCCTCGGTGGCGGCGAAGCCGTACTCGCCGCTGTACTGCTGGCCCACGCTCGCCATGCCCTGGCTGATGGCGTCGTTCCAGTCGAAGGTGTTCCAGTAGCCCGTCTTGCCGAAGAGCTTGGGCACGGCGATGATCCTGCGCCCCACGTCGTAGGGCTGGACGGCCAGCATCACCTTGAAGGGGAAGATCTTCGACCGGGGGTCGACGCGGCTGCCCGAGGGCCAGTTCAGGCGGGTGACCTGGTCCGGGTTCATGGCGTCGCCCAGCAGGTACTGGCCGCTGACGCCGTCGTACCAGGCGTAGGACGGGACCACGTCCTTGCCCCACTTGAAGTCGCCCTTCTTCTTGTCGAAGACGGGCATGCCGTGCTCGTCCGGCGCGGTCTTCTTGTCCTGGCCCGCGGTCGACCAGTCCCACCACATCTTGGTGGGGGCGGAGCGCGCGAACTCGGGGATGTGGCAGGTCTGGCAGGCGATGGACTTGCCATGCCAGTTGAGGATGCGCTTGGCGTGCACGTCCTCCTCGTGGCACGAGGTGCACTCGAGGTGGTTGGTGCCGCCGGGAGAGGCGAACATGGCGTTGCCCCTGATGTCGTGGCTCTCGGTGGTGTGGCACTCCTGGCAGCTGAAGTTGCCGCCGTCGGTGCCCATGTGCACGTCCAGTTCCCGCGTGGGCCGCAGTAGGGCCAGTTCCATGTCGCCGTGCTTGACGTTGTTGCCGCCGCCGCCGGAGAAATGGCAGGCGCCGCAGTTGACGCGGGTGGGCGCGCCCACCGCGCGGGCGATGCTCGCCAGGTCGACGGGCTCCCAGATCTTGCCTTCCCACTCGGTGGGGGTGTAGACCGGGTGGCCGGCGCCGGTGGGGAACTTGCGGTACTTGCCGGTCTGGTCGTGGCAGACCAGGCAGTCGACCTTGGTGGCGTCGGTGAAGTCGAAGCCGCCGTCGGTCCAGCCGTAGCCGGCGTGGCAGCTGGTGCAGCGCGGCCAGTTGGAGTCCACGGCGATGCAGAAGTTGTTCACCGCGTTCTTCTTGCCCAGGGGCACCTGGCCCTTGCCCAACACGTTCTGCATGGGCTGCCAGGTCCAGTGGCTGGTCTTCATGAAGTCGTGGGCCGCGTCCTCGTGGCAGTCCAGGCAGGCCGCGGTGACGGCGGGGCCGTCGGCGAAGGGACCGGTCAGGTCCTGGTGCTCGTCGATGGTCTTCATGGCCACCGCGGGCGCGGCGGCGACCACGATCAAGAGCAACGCCAGCATCGGCAGTGACTTGCGCATGTCTTCAGCCTCCGGTCGGGTTGACGGCGGGTTGTCGTCGGGGACCGCCGCGGTCCCGGGCTGCCGCCCCCGATCCTTGGGCAGCCGGCTCCCCGTCACCCGTTAATTTGGATCCATCCAGTTAAACAATCAAGAATTATCGTGACAATATCGTGACATATCGGACGGGTGTGGTGGGGTATCGGCAGCGTCGGCCGGGATGCGGGATCAATGACCGCGGACCCGGGCCGATAATCCAGGCAGGAAGGGGCCGCCATGCCGCTGGAATTCTGCGATCACCTGGGGGAGTACGGCGTGCAGTACGTGCGCGCGGAGGCATCGTACCGCGCCATGCTGGCCCAGTTCGACCGGGTGAGGGCCGGCGCCGCGGACGACGACTCCCTGGACCTGCTGGAGTGCCTGGTGCGGGATTGGCGCGACGAGGTGAAGCTCCTGCGCAAGCGCTTCGTGACCCTGGCCCGCGAAGGCCGGATCGCGGTCCCCGGAGGCGGCGCCGAGGATGCCGCGGACGGCCCGCGCTGCGCCGAGTGTGAGGCGGTGATTCCCCGCCTGGAATTCCGCGACTTCACCGTCGCCGAGGCCGGCGAGGCCACCTACCGGGGCCAGGTCCTGCCCGTGACGGTCGGCGCCTGAATCAGCGTTCCTGCCGGTCGGCCTTGCGCGATCCCTCTCCGCCGGAGAGGAGCGACCAGCCCAGCAGCGCCCCCAGCAGCACCATCAGGACCGGACTCGAGGTCAGGCTTCAGCCCCCGCCGCGGCAGGTGATCCACTTGTTCAGCAGGTAGCCCGCGCCCCCGCCCAGCACGGGGCCGGCGACGGTGCGGATCAGGGTGGCTCGGGTCATCGGTCGCTCCGGGAACGGGATGGACGGCGGGGCGGTTACCCGCCAGTATCCGTGCAGCCGGCCGCCCCCGCAACCGTGGGAGGGAACGTGACCCGCCTCGTTCTGCTTCTGCTGCTCTGCCTGCCGCCTTTCGCCGCCTGCGCTGCCGATCCCGACGCGGCGGCGGTCGACCGCGCCCTGGCCGCCGTTGGCGGCC
>JACZKN010000199.1 GCA_014859985.1 Candidatus Krumholzibacteriia bacterium
GTCCCGCCGCCGGCCAGGCGGCCGTGCACCAGCACCTCGTGCCCCAGGGGTTCCACCAGCTCGACCTGCAGCTGGACCGCCGCGGTGGGCCCGCCGCCGGTGCGGGGCACGTCCCGCAGGTGCTCCGCGCGCACGCCCACCAGCACGGCCCGGCCGCCGTGCCCCCGGGCCGCGGCGCCGGCCGATCCGCCCAGTTCCAGGTCCAGGTCCAGGCCCGCCAGGCTCACGGACCGGCCGTCGCGGCCGATGGTGCCGGACAGGACGTTCAGGGGCAGGGTGCCGATGAAACGGGCCACGAACAGGTTGGCCGGCGTCTCGTAGAGCTCCCGCGGCGTGCCCACCTGCTGCAGCTCGCCGTCCTTGAGCACGGCGATGCGGTGGCCCATGGTCATGGCTTCGACCTGGTCGTGGGTCACGTAGACCGTGGTGGTGCCCAGGCGGCGCTGCAGGCCGGTGATCTCGGCGCGCATCTGCACCCGCAGCTTGGCGTCGAGGTTGGACAGGGGCTCGTCGAAGAGGAAGACCGCCGGCTGGCGCACGATGGCCCGGCCCACGGCCACGCGCTGGCGCTGGCCGCCCGAGAGCTGGCGCGGCTTGCGCTCGAGGTAGGCCTCCAGGCCCAGGATGCGCGCCGCCTCCCCCACGCGGCGGTCGATCTCCGCCCGGGGCAGCTTGCGGATGCGCAGGCCGAAATCCAGGTTCTGGCGCACCGTCATGTGGGGATAGAGGGCGTAGTTCTGGAACACCATGGCGATGTCCCGTTCCTTCGGCGGCAGGTCGTTGACGACCTTGCCGTCGATGCTGATCTCGCCCGCGGTGATCTCCTCGAGCCCGGCGATCATGCGCAGGGCGGTGCTCTTGCCGCAGCCCGAGGGCCCGACCAGCACCATGAACTCGCCCCGGCGGACCTCCAGGTCCAGACCCGGGATGACCTCGACCTCGCCGTAGCACTTCCGGACCCCGGCCAAGACCACCTGCGCCACGCTGTTCTCCTTTCCCGCTGCCACGGTGACGACCCGCCGCTGCCGTGGGCAGGCGCGTCACGGGCCCCTGGCGGGACGGGATGCAGTGTCGCCCAGGCGTGGCCGGATCGTCAAGTGATTGCCCCGCTCGGCCGTGCCCTGGCCAGCACCCCGTCCCCGGGCCCCGGGCTCACGACGACCCTCCGGTCTTGATCAGGTCGGTCATCCCGTAGCGGGCGATCTTCTTGTACAGCCCCTGGCGCGACAACCCGAGCCGCCGGGCGGCCGCGGCCTTGCGCCCTTCGGTGGCGGCGATGGCCTTGCGGATCAGGAAACGTTCGAGGATCTCGTTGGCCTGCTCCAGGTCGCGCAGGGTGCCCAGGTCGGCGGCGTCCACGTGGCCCCCGCCGCCGGCGGCCTGGATCTCCGGCGAGAGGTGCTCCGGGCGGATCACCGGCTCGGCCCCGTGCAGGGCCACGAAGCGCTGCACCTCGTTCTCCAGCTCGCGCACGTTGCCCGGCCAGCGCCAGGCCTGCAGCAGCGCCAGGGCCCTCTCGTCGAAGGCGCGGTGCCGGGGGTCGATGCCCCGCTGCCTGAGGAACCAGGCGAAGAGGTGGGCCACGTCCTCGGGCCGGTGGCGCAGGGCGGGGATCTCCAGGCTGACCACCTTCAGCCGGTAGTAGAGGTCCAGGCGGAAGCGGCTTTGGTCGATCTCCCTGCGGAGGTCCTTGTGGGTGGCGGCCACGAAGCGGATGTCCACCGGGCGGGCCACCAGCTCACCGATGCGGCGCACCTTGCGCTCCTGCATCACCCGCAGCAGCTTGATCTGCAGCGGCAGCGGCATGTCCCCGATCTCGTCCAGGAAGAAGGTGCCGCCGTGGGCCGAGGCCAGCAGGCCCTGCTTGTCGCCGGCCGCCCCGGTGAAGGCCCCGGCCCGGTGGCCGAAGAGTTCCGACTCGAAGAGGGACTCGGGCAGGGCCGCGCAGTTCTGCCCCACGAACGGCCCCCGCCGGCGCTCGCTGAGGCGGTGCAGGGCCGCCGCCACGATCTCCTTGCCCGTGCCGCTTTCGCCCTGCAGCAGCACGTTCACGTCGCTGGTGGCGATGGCCGCCAGCCGGCGCCCCAGGTCGCCCATCTCGCGGCTGGTGCCGATGCAGCCGGGGATCCCCGGCACCATCACCGGTCGGGGCAGGGGCACCGTGCCCCGACCGGTGATGGTG
>JACZKN010000200.1 GCA_014859985.1 Candidatus Krumholzibacteriia bacterium
GGCTGGACGTGCTGCGCGCCGCCGGCGCCAACGTAACCATCGCCGCCGGGGCCGGCGACGATCCCGCGCGCGAGCCCATGGGCGACGTCACGGTGGCGGCCGGCGACCTGCGCGCGTTCACCGTCGGACCGGCCGACGTGCCGGGCCTGGTGGACGAACTGCCGGTGCTCGCGGTCCTGGCCACCCAGTGCGCCGGCACGACGGTGATCAGCGGCGCCGAGGAACTGCGGGTCAAGGAGAGCGACCGCATCGCCCTGATGGCCCGGGGCCTGCGCGCCCTGGGCGCCGACGTGGCCGAGCGTCCCGACGGCCTGGTGATCACCGGGCCCACGCCCCTGCAGGGCGGGCCGGCCGGTGCGCCGGTGGTGCACGAGACCGGCGGCGACCACCGCATCGCCATGGCCCTGGCCGTGGCCGCGCTCGTGGCCGCGGGCGATTCCGCACTGGACGATCCGGACTGCGTGGCCGTATCCTTTCCGGAATTCTTCCCGACCCTGGCCGGACTGCTTGCGGGCTGAGCACCCGCCACGCGCCGGCTGCGGGAGTCGGGCCCTGGAGACCGTCCGTTCGTTGGTGGAGGATCGCCGTTCGCGGCGGTTCCTGTCAGGACCACCCGAACGAGCGGGCGGCCTCGAGGGCCGGCGGACCGCGGCCCACGCACGACGACGACCCCGCACCCTGGTGGACACGGAACGGCGACGACACGGAACGGCGACCATGACCGACGGCTTCGCATCCCTGCTGGACGAACTGAAGTGGCGCGGCTTCTTCGCGCAGTGCACCGACGAGGACGGACTCGCCGCGCGCCTGGCCGAGGGCCCGCTCACCGCCTACATCGGCTTCGACCCCACCGCCGACAGCCTGCACATCGGCAGCCTGGTCCCCATCATGGGCCTGGTGCACCTGCAGCGCTGGGGGCAGCGGCCCCTGGCGGTGGTCGGCGGCGCCACCGCCATGGTGGGCGACCCCAGCGGCAGGACCGAGCTGCGCACCATGCTCACCGTCGAGCAGATCGAGGCCAACCTGGCGGGCATCCGCGCGCAGCTGGCCCACTACGTGCGCTTCGGCGACGGGCCCGGCGACGGGGTGATGCTCAACAACGCCGACTGGCTGCGGGGCTACGGCTACATCGAGTTCCTGCGGGACGTGGGCCGCTTCTTCTCGGTCAACCAGATGCTGGCCCGCGACTCGGTGAAGACCCGCATGGAGAACGGCCTGTCCTTCATCGAGTTCAACTACATGATCCTGCAGGCCTACGACTTCGTGGTGCTGAACCGGGACCACGGCTGCGTGCTGCAGATGGGCGGCAACGACCAGTGGGGGAACATCTGCTCGGGCATCGACCTCTGCCGGCGGGTCAACCGCGCCGAGGTCTTCGGCCTGACCTTCCCGCTGATCGCCACCGCCACCGGCGCCAAGATGGGCAAGACCGCGGCGGGCGCCGTGTGGCTGAGCGCCGGGCGCACCAGCCCCTACGATTTCTTCCAGTACTGGGTGAACGTGGACGACCGCGACACGAGCCGCTTCCTGCGCATGTATACCCTGCTGCCGCGGGCCGAGATCGAGCGGCTCGAGCAGCTGGAGGGCGCCGACCTGCGCCAGGCCAAGCAGGTGCTGGCCCGGGAAGTGACCGCCCTTCTGCATGGGCCCGCGGCTGCGGACGAGGCGGCACAGGCGGCGGCGGCCCTGTTCGGCGGCGGCGACCAGGAGGACGCCGTGCCCGGCAGCGAGCGGCCGGCGGCCGACCTGGCGGGCGACGGCCTGGCCCTCCTGGACGCCCTGGTGCAGAGCGGCCTGCTGGCCAGCAAGGGCGAGGCCCGGCGCCTGGTGCGGCAGCAAGCGGTGAAGGTCAACGGCGAGACGGTCGCCGACGAGCTGCGCCTGCTGACCGCGGCCGACGTCCAGGACGGGCGCATCGCGCTGCAGGTGGGCAAGAAGCGGCACCACCACCTGCGCTTCGGTTGAAACGGCCGTTCCGCGCCCGATCGTAGGCTGTTGCGATTTTGCGAAACAATTTGCCAACATCCGGTGTTCCGGCTATCTGATGGAGGCCCGCGGCACCGCTGCGGGCCCTTGACCTTCACCCCTTGAAGGGACCACGCCATGCCCTCCCGACGCCCCGCCCGCCTTCTGCTGGCGGGGCGTCGGG
>JACZKN010000201.1 GCA_014859985.1 Candidatus Krumholzibacteriia bacterium
CTGGTGCCGTTGGCGGCTTCCGCCCCCACCTTGTCCTTGTAGAGCTCCCAGGACTTCTTGATCTCCGGGCCCATCGCCTGCACGAGGTTGCCCTCCCGCAGCGCGGCATCCCGCTGGTCTCGGACATCCTGGTCTACAACCGCGACCAGCGGGATGCCGCGCTGCGGGAGGGCAACCTCGTGCAGGCGATGGGCCCGGAGATCAAGAAGTCCTGGGAGCTCTACAAGGACAAGGTGGGGGCGGAAGCCGCCAACGGCACCAGCCATTTCCGCGACGCGTTGAACGAGATCCTCGCCGAAGGCGAGAAGGTCTTCTAGCCGGGACCGTCTCCTGAGGTCCGGCGCCGGGGGCTGCACCGGGCGCGGTCCCGTCGGGGCCGCGCCCGGTGGCGTTCCGCGGTGGCGGCGGTCATTCCCGCCAGCGGGTCTTGCTGATCTCGCCCAGGATCTCGTCGATCTGCTGGCGCACCCGCACGTTGTGGTCCTCCTCGAACAGCGCCTGCTTGACGCGCCCCTGGGCGTCCTTCTTCACGTAGCGCAGGGCCTGCAGGTCGGCCATGGACATCAGGATGTCCTTGCTGACGCGCACCTCGAGCGGGTCGCCGTCCTGGTTGGCGGCGGGGTTGTGGAACGGGTGCATGCCGTTGCCCCAGCCGTGGACCACCATGGAGCACAGCAGGGCCCGGAAGGTGTTCTGCCCCTGCACCGTGTCGAGGTCGAAGCTGCCGCCCACCCGCTCGGTGACGCTGTCGATCACGGCGCAGAGCTTGGCCACCAGGGCGCCGTCCACCTCCAACTGCAACAGGCGGGCGAACATGGTCCTGAGGATGCGGTCGGTGTTGGTGGTGGTCATCTGGTCGCTCCTGGTGCGCGGGTGGCCGCAGAATGCCCGATCCGGCCCCGGAATCCGTTCCGGGCCGGGAGCAGGGGGTGTCCTGGCCTGCCGGTAAGCAATTAGCTTGCCCAATGCTGCGCCGGCCGAGGGGGTCCCCCGAAAAGGCAAAACCCTCCGCAAGAGCGTGGCACACCGCTTGCAGTTGCTGTGGGGACAATACCGCCCTGGCGCAAAGCGCCATCGGCCAACCACGTGAGGTCGTAACCTTGCCCCAGTCCACCCAGACCGCCGTCAGGACCTGCCGCCTGCTCTACTACGGGCCGGCGGGGGTCGGCAAGCGCGAGAACCTGAGCGTGGTCCACCGCACGATCCCGCCGGAGAGCCGCCTGCAGGTGCCCGTCGAGGATCCGGAGCGGCAGATCGCGTTCCAGTTCCGCCGTCCCGGCGAGGAGCCGTGGCACGTGTACGTGCAGGCGGTGGACGCGGGCCGGGAGCGTCCGCGCCTGCCCGGCACCGAACTGGCGCCGCCGTTCGACGCCATCGTCTTTACCATCGACTCGGGGGCTGCCCACCTGGACCAGAGCCTGGCCGCTTTCGAGTCCCTGAAGATGTACCTGGACAGCTGGGGCCTGGACCTGATGGACGTGCCGGTGGTCCTGCAGTACAACCGGCGCGGGGCCCCCGACACCCTGCCGGTGGACCGCCTGGAGAGCCTGCTGAACCCCTGGGGCATGCTGGCGTTCCCGGCCGACTCGTCCCGGGGCGAGGGGGTGCGCGAGACCCTGAAATCGATCCTCGGCCTGGCGCTGAACCACGTGGCCAGCCGCCCGACGGCGACGGCGGGGACGCCGCAGCCGCAGCCGGCGGGCATGGGGCTGCAGCTGGAGTACGGTCCGCCCACGCCGGGTACCGAGATCAAGCCGGAGACCGCGGCCCGCGGCCGGGCGATCCTGAACGAACTCAGCCCGCCGGTGGTGGTGCCGGTGCGCATCCCCCGCCGGCTGGCCGCCGGTCGGGGTCCCCTGCGGCTGCTGCTCGAGGTGGAACTGACCGACGACGACGACGTCTGATTCCCGCCGGATCCGCCCTGGCCTCGCAGCCGGCGTTGACCGGCCCGGGCGCCTGCGCTACCCTGCCGCCATGACTACCGACCATGCCGCAGCCGAGCGGGGCGACGCCGCGCGCCCCTCGGGCCAGGAGATCTTCGTCGCGGGCCGGCAGGCCGAGCAGACCGGCCGTCTCGAGCAGGCGCGCCACGCCTACGAGTCGGCCGTGGCCGCCGGGCCGCAGCGTGCGGACTGGCACTACCGGCTGGGCTGCGTGTGCCTGAAGCTCGCGGACCCGGTGTCGGCGGAGAATGCCTTCCGGCGCGCGCTGGACCTGGAGCCGTCGTCGGCCACGACCCTGACGAACCTGGGCGTGGCCCTGGACCGGCAAGGCCGGCGCGACGAGGCCGTGCGCGCCTACCGGCGCTCGCTGCAGCACGGCGGCACGGCGGTGGCCCACCACAACCTCGGTTCGATCCACGCCGAGGAGGGCCGCACCGACGAGGCCGTGCGTTCCTTCGCGGCCGCGATCGCCCTGGCCCCGGACGCGGAGGCCTACCTGAACCTGGGCCTGGTGCACGTGGCGCGGGGCGACCATGCCGAGGCCCTGGCCTGCTTCGAGCGCAGCGTCGTCTGCGAACCCGGGTTCGCCCTGGGGCACTACCACGCGGCCCTCTGCCTGAAGAAGACCGGTCGCTACGCCGAGGCCTGCCGGGGCTTCGACCGGGCCTGGTCCCTGGACGCCCGCCTGGCGCGGGTGCCGTTCCACCGGGGCACCTGCCTGCACAAGCTCGAGCGCTACGAGGAAGCCCGAAGCAGCCTGGAACAGGCCCTGGAGTTCTTTCCCGACGACGGGCGCGTCCACTACCAGCTGGCTGTGACCTGCGACGCCCTCGGCCTGCCCCAGGAAGCCCGCGGCCACTACGGCCGCGCCCGGGCCCTGGGGCCGGACGGCCGCACCTGATCCCCACCACCGCCGCACCAGCCGGACGCCTGCCGGCGTCCACCGAAGGAGCCCGCGACCATGCCCGAGTTCGTCTCCATGCTCATCCTTGCCGTGGTGCAGGGGCTGACCGAGTTCCTGCCCGTCAGCAGTTCGGGCCACCTGGTCCTGTTCCAGGCCCTGCTGGGCACCCGGGAGGGCGACGTCTTCTTCGACGTCATCCTGCACCTGGGCACCCTGGGCTCGGTGCTGGTGGTCTACCGGCGCGAGGCGGCGAGGCTGCTGCGGCTGGACCGGCCGGCCCTGGGCTACCTGGCGAGCCTGGCCGTGGGCACCCTGCCCGCCGTCGCGGTGGGGCTGCTGGCCAAGGACGCCATCGAGGCCGTGTTCGCGTCGCCGACCTTCGCGGCCGCGGGGCTGCTGCTGACGGCGGCGGTGCTGGTCTCGACCCGGGCGGCCCGGCCGGCCCCGGCCGTGCCGGGCAGGACGGATGAGCCCTGGGAGCCCCGGCCGGTGGCGTCCTGGCGGGCCCTGGTGATCGGCTGCGCCCAGGCCGTGGCCATCCTGCCGGGGGTCAGCCGCGCCGGCTCGACCATCGCCGCCAGCCTGTGGACGGGCCTGGAACGGGCCGAGGCGGCCCGCTTCAGTTTTTTGCTGTCGGTGCCGGCGATCCTGGGAGCCCTGGTCCTGCACCTGGCCGACGGGACGGGGCGGGCCTCGGCGGTCTCGCCGACGGAGTTGGCGTCCCTGGCGGCGGCCGCCGTGGCGGCCTTCGCGGTCGGCCTGCTGGCCATCCGCTGGACGGCCCTGGCGGTGGTGCAGGCGCACTTCTGGAAGTTCAGCGGCTACTGCCTGGTGGTGGGGGTGGTCGTGCTGCTGGTGCTGCGCTGAAACGGGGTCAGGCCTGGGGTGCGGCCGCCAGGAGCCGGCCGAGGGTCTCCTGCACCCGCTCGTGGTCGAAGGGCTTGATGATGAAGTCGCGCGCGCCCGCTTTCACGGCGGCCAGCACCTGGTCCTTCTGGCCCAGGGCGCAGATCATGACGACCCTGGCGCCGGGATCGTCGTCGATGATGGCCCGCAGGGCCTCGGTGCCGTCGAGGTTGGGCATGGTGATGTCCATGAGCACCAGGTCGGGGCGCGTCCGGCGCCAGGCGGCGATGGCCTCGAAGCCGTCCCCGGCCTCGCCGGCCACGACCAGGCCCATCTCCTGGACGATCTCCCTGAGCATCAACCGCATGAACTCGGCGTCATCCACGATGAGGACGGTGCTGCCCAAGACCTACCTCCGGCGGGGCGGTCGCCCGGGGGACCGGCGGCGGAAAATCCGGCACCGGGACCGCATTGCGGTGTTTCTCTACGTTGTCGTCCGACCACATTGTCCGACCACATTGTCCGACCACGATGTCCGACCACGATGTCCGACAGGGTTGGGATCGACCCGGGACGGATGCGCTTTAGCAGGACGTTTTTCCTGCGGGAAGGAAACATGATGAACAGAACGATCCTTGCCCTGTGCGTGGGGGCCCTGGGGGCGGCGTCGGCGGCCGGCGCGGCCCCGACCGTCGACTTGCCGGTTGTCGTCTCGGAGGCGGCCGCCCGCAGGACCCTGGACCTGACGGTCTACAATCGCGACCTGGCCCTGGTGCGCGAGGCCCGCGAGCTGGACCTGCCCGGTGGTCCGGTGCGCATCGAGTTCCGGGACGTGCCCGCCCGCATCGATCCGACCAGCCTGCGGGTCGAGGGCGGCGCGGGCTTCAGCCTGCTGGAGCAGAACTACGAGTTCGACCTGCTCTCCCGCGACCGCATCCTCCAGAAGTACGTGGGCCGCGAGCTGACCTGGTTGCAGGAGGACGGCAGCGCCGTGACGGGCACCCTGCTGGGGATGAACGACGGCCCGGTCTACCGGGTCGACGGGCGCATCGTGTTCGAGGTGCCCGGCCGCATCGCCCTGCCCGACCTGCCGGCGGACCTGCGCGAGCGGCCGACCCTGGTCTGGCTGGTGCAGACGGACAAGGCGCGCCGCCCCCGGGTGGAGGCCTCGTACCTGACCGGCGGCATCTCCTGGAAGACCGACTACGTGCTGGACCTGGACGACGCCGGCCGCAAGGCCGCCCTGCAGGCCTGGGTGACCCTGGACAACCAGTCCGGGGCGGGCTACGAGGGGGCGACGCTGCGGCTGGTGGCCGGCGACGTCAACCGGGTGTCGGCGCCCCGGCCGCGGGTCATGTACGACTCGCTGGCGATGTCCGCCGCCCCCGAAGGCAAGGGCTTCAGCGAGTCGGCCCTCTACGACTACCACCTGTACACCCTCGACCGGCCGGTCGACCTGAAGGACCGCCAGATCAAGCAGATCAACCTCTTCGAACGCGACGGCGTGCCGGTGGAGCGCCTGTACCGCCTGCGGGCCGACGTGGCGGTCGCCCGGGCGGGCGACGGCCTGCTGCCGGTGGAGGTGGCCTACCGCTTCCGCAACGACAAGGCCGCGGGCCTGGACCTGCCCCTGCCCGCGGGCGTCTTCCGCGTGTACGGCGATTCCGACGGCGGCCGCCAGCTGCTGGGCGAGGACCGCATCGAGCACACGCCCAAGGGCGAAGAGGTGCGGCTGACCGTCGGCCGGGCCTTCGACGTGGTGGGCGAGCGGGTCGTCGTGCGCACCGAGCGGCTGGGCGACCGCGGCCAGCGCCTGACCGTGAAGGTCACGCTGCGCAACCACAAGACCGAGAAGGTGACGGTCGAGGTCGCCGAACGGGCCTGGGGCGAATGGAACATCACGGCGTCGACGCTGCCGGTGCGGCGGATCAGCGCCACCGAGTTCGCCTTCGACGTGCCGGTGGCCGCCGACGGCGAGACCGTGCTGGACTACACCCTCGAGATGGACCGGTAGGGGGCTAGAGCCCGCGCAGCCGCTCGCGCAGGCGCGCGTCGCCCGGTTGCAGCGCCACGGCCTTCTCGAGGGCCCGGCGCGCGCCCTCGCGGTCGCCGGCGGCCTGGCGCGCCACCGAGAGGTTGACCCAGGCCTCGAAGCGCGAGGGGTCGATGCGCACGGCCCGCTCGAACCAGGCGCGGGCCTCGTCCCCGCGGCCCAGGCGCAGGGCGCAGACCCCGGCGTTCAGCGCCGAACCGGCCTGGCGCCCGTTGGCCGCGACGGCCGCGGTGAAGGCGGCCAGGGCCGCGTCGAAGCGTTCCTCGGCGAGCAGGGCGTTGCCCAGGTTGTGCTGCACCTGGGGATGGTC
>JACZKN010000202.1 GCA_014859985.1 Candidatus Krumholzibacteriia bacterium
GCCGCCTGGAGCCTTTCCTGGACGCGGTCCAGGCCGGGACCCTGGCCGTGGCGGACACCGTGACCCTGGCCGCGGTGCCCGAGCCGGCACCACGGCCCGCGGCGGTCCCGCTGCCGGTGCCGGTGTTCACCACCGACGCCATGAACGAGGTGGTGGTGCGCACCGAGGCGCCGGTGCCGGCGGTGCTGGTGCTGGCGGACATGAACGCGCCGGGCTGGACCGTGGAGGTGGACGGCCGGGAGCGTCCGCTGCTCAGCGCGGACCTGGTGCTGCGCGGGGTGGCCCTGGAGGCCGGCAGCCACACCGTGCGCTTCTCCTACAGCGACCCGACCGTGCGCGCCGGCCTGGGCCTGTCCCTCCTGGGGGCGGCCCTGGTCGCCGTGCTGCTGCTGGTGCCGCTGCTGCGGCGACGCCTTGGCCGAATGGGCGCCGTCGGCGCCGCCGAAGGATCCGACCATGCGTGATTGCCATGCCCAGCCCGGGGAACTGCCCCCGATCCGCCGCGCCGTGGTGGTGGTGCCCACCTACAACGAGGCCGAGAACGTGGGCCGCCTGCTGCCGGCGATCCTGGCCCGCGACCCGCGCCTGTCGGTGCTCGTGGTGGACGACAACTCCCCCGACGGCACCGCCGCCGTGGTCAAGGGGCTGCCCGACTTCGGCGGGCGCATCCACATCCTCGAGCGTGCGCGCAAGGAGGGCCTGGGCGCCGCCTACCGCGCCGGTTTCCAGTGGGTCCTGACCAACACCGACTGCGACGCGGTCTTCGAGATGGACGCCGACTTCAGCCACCAGCCCGAGGCCCTGGACGAGTTCCTGCGCCAGATCGAGACGCACGACCTGGTCCTGGGCAGCCGCTACCTGGACGGCATCACCGTCGTGAACTGGCCGCTGAGCCGGCTCATCCTCTCGGTGGGGGCCAACATCTATGCGCGGCTGGTCACGGGCATGCCCATCAAGGACTGCACCGGCGGGTTCAAGTGCTTCCGTCGCGCCACCCTCGAGGCCCTGCCGCTGGCGGGCGTCAAGAGCGACGGCTACTCGTTCCAGATCGAGTTGAACTACCACTGCTGGAAGCGGGGGATGCGGATCAAGGAGATCCCCATCATGTTCGTGGACCGCCAGGTGGGCGTGTCCAAGATGTCGCGGCGCATCATCGTCGAGGCCATGTGGATGGTCTGGGCGCTGCGCCTGCGGCGCATACCCTGAACGAACGGCGGACCCGGCAAACCGTGAAGCTGGCCATCGTCATCGTCCACTACAACACGAGCGGGGACCTCGCGCGGTGCCTCGAATCGCTCGCCGCCAACCCGCCCGCGGCCGAGCACCGCGTGGTGGTGGTGGACAACGCCTCGCAGGACCACGGCCTGGCCGAGGTGCAGCGCCGCTTCACGGACTGCACCTGGATCTGCAACTCCGAGAACACGGGCTACGCCCGGGGCGGCAACCTGGGCATCGCCGCGGTCGAGGCCGAGTACTACCTGGTGCTGAACCCGGACGTGGTCGCCCTGCCCGGCGCCCTGGACGCCCTGCTCGCCTTCGCCGACCGCAACCCCCGTGCGGGCGTCGTCGGGCCGCAGCTGCTGAACGACGACGGCTCGATCCAGGACTCGTGCCGGCGCTTCTACACCTTCCGCACGCTGCTGCTGCGGCGCACCATCCTGGGACGGCTCTTCCCCGACAGCGCCACCGTGCGCCGCCACCTGATGAAGGATTTCGACCACCGCTCGGCGCGGCCGGTGGACTGGATCCTGGGCGGCTGCCTGCTGGCGCGGCGCGAGGCCGTGGCGCGCACCGGCCCCATGGACGAGCGCTTCTTCCTCTACTTCGAGGACGTGGACTGGTGCTACCGGATGTGGCAGGCCGGCTTCGAGGTGGTCTACACGCCCGAGGCGCGGTTCATCCACCGCCACCGCCGCGACAGCGCCCGCGGCCGCTTCAACCGTTCGTTCTTCCTGCACCTGGCCAGCCTGATCTCGTTCTACGAGAAGTGGGGCATGGTGGTGTGGCTGCTGAAGAAATGGCGCGAGCCCCTGCTGCTGCTCCTGCTGTGGCTGCTGGACCTGGCGGGCCTGGCGGCGGCCTTCGGCCTGGCCTACGGCCTGCGCGCCCTGATGGGGGCCCGCTTCCCCGAGCCCCTGTACCCGTTCGCCGAGTACCGGCCCCTGCTGCTGTTCGCCCTGGTCCTGGCCACGGTCACCTTCCTGCTGGCGGGCCGCTACCGGTCCGGGCGCCTGCGCGGCCGCCGTTCGCTGGGCGAGCACCTGCAGCAGGTGGGGGTGCTGGCGGTGCTGCTGCTGGCGGCCACGTACCTGGGCCACCTGGACGTGATCAGCCGCGCGGTGCTGCTGATGTTCATCCCGCTGCTGACGGTGCTGACGGCCCTGGGGGACCGGCTGGTGGACGCCGGCCGGCGGCGGCTGGAGCGGGGCCACCTGTCCCTGGAGCGCACGCTGCTGGTGGGCGGGCCGGGCGTCCTGAACCCCTGGTTGGCCCGGGCGGGCGACCTCGCGGCCCAGGGCGTGGACGTGGCGGGCTACCTGGCCGACCCGCCGGAGGCCGGCGCCCTGCCGCCCCTGGCCGGCGGCGTGCCCTGGCTG
>JACZKN010000203.1 GCA_014859985.1 Candidatus Krumholzibacteriia bacterium
GGGCAGAAGGGCGGGCGCCAATCGGGGTGGTGCTGTTGGGGGGTGAACATGGCCGGCCCGGTCGCAGGGACCGGGCCGGACACAATCTACGAGGCACAACTCAACTTCTAGCGGCGACCGGCTGACCTTCCTGCTCGTGGCGTCGGTGCGGCCCGCTTGACCGGTTCGTGCCGTTCCCCGTACATTCTCGTGCATCCACTCCCACACGCCGCCGAGGGGGACCATGCGGCCGTGGCCTGCCATCGTTGAATCCGTCATTCTCCATTTGCTGAAGGAGATCGCGATGAGAAGCACGCAACGCGTGCAGTGGCCGGCGTGTGCCGGGCTGCTGCTCGCGGTCGCCTGCGCCGGCAGCGCCGGGGCAGGGACCATCAGGGTCGAGGCGCCGGGCCTGATCGCCTCCGGTCTGGCCGCCGCCTCGGCCGGGGACACCGTGCTGGTGGCCTGCGGCGTCTACCAGGAGCAGGGGCTGGTCATGCCCGAGGGCGTGGTGCTGCGCGGCGAGAGCGGCGACCCGGCCTGCGCGGTGATCGCCAGCCTGGGCGGCGCCTCCATCCTCGTGTGCGAAGGGATCACCGACGCCACGCGGATCGAAGGGTTGACCTTCGCCATGAGCGACGTGGGCTTTCCGGCGCCCGTCGTCGGCGGCGGCGGCGTCAGCTGCGAGGCCGCACAGCCGCAGTTCGCCGATTGCGTCTTCAACGGCCTGATCGCCGGCTACGGCGGCGCGGTGTTCTGCCGGGACGGCAGCCCGCGCTTCGTCGGCTGCGACTTCCTGGGCAACACGGCGCTCGCGGCCGGCGGCGCGGTCAATTGCATCGGTGCGTCGCAGCCGGTCTTCGAGCGCTGCCTGCTGGCCGGCAACAGCACCGCCGGGGCCGGCGGGGCGGTCAATGCGGCCGCCGGAGCCCGGCCCGCGTTCGTCCGGTGCACCATCGCCGGCGGCGCCGGCGGTGGGCTCGCGTCGTGGAACGCGCCTGGGTCCGCACTGGACGCCTCGATCGTAGCCCTCAACGGCGGTGCCGCCTGGGCCGGCGATGTGGACGGCGTGCCGCTGGTCGGCTGCACCGACATCTGGGGCAACGGCAGCGACTGGAGCGGCGGCCTGGCCGACCAGGCCGGAGTCCGGGACAATCTCTCGGCGGACCCGATTTTCTGCGGCGCTCCGGTGCCGGAGCAGCCCTGGGGTCTGGACGTGACCTCACCCTGCGCGCCTGACCCCGCGTGCGGCCTGCGCGGTGCCCGGGACGTGTCCTGCGACCTGGCCACCGGCATCGACGACCCGCCGCCGGGCGAGGTGCCGCCGCTGCGGCCCGAGGTGACGGAGCTGCTGGGCAACCGGCCCAACCCCTTCAACCCGGCCACCACCATCAGCTTCGCCCTGCGGCGGCCCGGACCGGTGAGCATCACTGTCTACGACGTGGCCGGCCGCGTGGTCAAGACCCTGGTGGCCGCGTCCTACCCCGCCGGATTCCACGAGGTGACCTGGCGGGGCGACGACCGCGGCGGCCGGCAGGCTGCCGCAGGCGTGTACTTCCTGCGGCTGGACGCCGACGGCATCTACGACACCCTGCGCGTGGCGCTGGTCAAATGAACCCTCACGGAAAGGGAGGAATCGGCATGTTGGATCTGCGAACTGCCCTGCGCATCCTCGCCGTGGCGGTGCTCGTCCCGGCGCTGATGCTCGCCACTTCGGCCCGTGCCCAGGAAGCGGCCGCGCCCACGGTGCAAGTGCACCTGCCGGGGCTGACCGCCCAGGGCCCGGTGCTGACCGCACCCACGGTGACCATCGGCTTCACCGGCGCCGATGCCGACGGGCCCACCGGCCTGCCCACCCGGGTGCGCTTCCTGTTCACCGCCGCGGAGATCGGCGGCGTGCCTGTCGCGACGCGCGCGGATTACGACGCCCATGTCGATGAACTGATCGCTTGGGACGACCCGGTCTGGAGCCCGTGGATGCCCTATCCTGACGAGCCGGCCCAGGCGGCGGTCACGTTCCCCATGCTGGAGGCGGACCGATACTACCTGTTCGCGGTGCAGGTGCTGGACACCCTCGGCGCCGTGAGCGTCGGCCGCGGCTACGCCGCCGAGGTGGCTCACATCCATGTGCTGGCCGGCTTCTATCGGCCGGAAGTGGTGCTGAACGAGTACTTCATGGGCTCGAGCACGGCGCCGCTGCGGGCCAGCTCCATCGCGGCCGGCCAGCCGCTGAACTTCAGCTGGACCGCCAGCGCCGCGGCCTACGGCGGGGACATCGTTTCCTGCCGCTACGGCTGGGACCTGGCCGACCCCGACGATCCCAACGACCCGGGATGGGCGGTCCCGCCCGGCGACGAGCTGCGGGCCCCCGAACGGATCTTCAACGAGGGGCTGCACGTCTTCAGCCTGAAGGTGGTGGACGATTCGGGACAGTCGACGCTGCGCCAGTGGCAGCTGTCGGTGGTGCCGTTCGTCGATGTCCACAACCAGCTGGAGCTGCTGCTGATCGACCAGGTGGTCGACGCCAACGTCAACAACTGGCCGGACATCGACGGCAACCCCATGAACGACGAGAGCTACCGCAACGCCTACTGGCATTTCCTGGCCGAGGGCTCGGGCGGGGTGCAGGGCTTCGACTGGGACCGGGACCGCTTCGACCACCGGGATCTTGTCGGCTACGCCGACCTGGTGGCCTACAAGGCGGTGCTCTGCTACGCCTCATCGAACGTGCAGCAGCTGATGTTCGGCCTGCTCCGGCCCCAGAACGGCGTCGACCGCTACAACTGGCTGGCGCCCTACCAGGTCGGCGGCGGCAACCTGATGCTGGTCGGGGCCAACAGCATGGAATCGGTGCTCGAGGCCCTGCCCAACTACATGGCGCCGCTGTTCTTCGAGACGCCCGAGGAAATCATGGCGATCGGCGCCCAGGACTTCGTCGTCGGCTTCGGGCGCAAGACGCTGCCCGACGGGAGCGAGGTCCTGCGGGGCACCACCATGTACCCCTTCGCGACCGCCGGCCTCTCGGTGCTGGACTGGACGACCTCCAGCACCATGCGCATCTACGCCCGGCCCTTCACCATGATGAGCGCCGACCGGCGCGTCGACTGCGTGGGCCTGAAGGCGCTGGTCATCGACGACGGGTTCCGCGCCAACTGGGCCGTGGCTGCCGGCGACCTGGCCGACACGGTCTTCACCGAGCCGACCATCGACTGGCAGGACGCGATGTACGCCGCCGGGGGCACCCTCGGCATCGTCCACAACACGTTCCCGTTCCGCGGGGACGAGTTCGTCGACGCGAACATCAGCTCGCGCACGACCTCGTTCGGCCGGCAGTGGTGCTTCGGCGCGCCCGACGACCGCTGCATCGAGCCCATGGTCCGCGGCGTCGCCCGCTTCGACTGGCTGCGGGAGTACCATTGGGCCGAAGGTGACACCGGGTGGCCGGCGAGCGCCTACTCGGCCGCGGAACTGGACGGGATGTGCGGCGAACTCGCGCTCACGGCGTACGATGGGCAGGTGCGGGGCAGCGCGAAGACCAACGGGCAGACCTACGGTTGGCTGTCCTACAAGAACGTGGCCGACAAGCCCGGCGGTCAGCCCGACGTCTACTGGGGCTTCGACCCCTACCGCTTCGACCACGTGCAGAGCAAAAAGATGGTCCGCTGGGTGCTGGACATGTTCGGGCTAGACGTCGCACCCTAGGGGGGCGAACCGGCCCGTCGGTGCGGCCCGGTTCGGCCCCGGCGGATCGCAGGGGCGGCGTCCGCCGCGAAGATGCCCGGATTCGGCGTTATTTCAAGAGCATCACCTTGCGGGTCTGGCTGAAGCCCCCGGCCTCGAGGCGGTAGAAGTACAGGCCCGACGCCACCCGCCGGCCGGCGCCGTCCTCGCCCTGCCAGGCGACCTGGTGGTAGCCCGCCGGACGGTGGCCGCCGACGAGTTCCTTCACCAGCCGCCCTGAAACGTCGTAGATCCGCAGCGAAACGTCCGCTCCCCCGGCCGGCACGGCGTAGGTGATCCGGGTCGAGGGGTTGAACGGGTTAGGCACCGCGCCGGCCAGGGCGAAGCGCTCCGGCACCTCCGTGCCCACCGCACTGGTCGCCGACACGGTCAGCGTCAGCGGCACGACGACCGACGGGTTGGCCGGATCGCTGGTCGCCATCAGCACGTGGCCCTCGTATACACCCTCCGGCAGTTCGGAGGCGTCGAACGTCAGCGTCAGCTCGGTGCCCTGGCCGGGCTGGACCAAGGAGTCCGCCGCCGCGGCGCTCAGCCAGTGGACGGGGATGGGGTCGAGGCTGTACTTCAAGGCCATCCCGCTGTGGGCGTAGGGGCTGTTGTAGGCCACCGCCAGGTAGTCGGAAGCGTCGGCGTTCTCCAGGCCGTAGGTGGCGCTGCCGCGGTCGTACACGGTCTTGTACTGGCAGAGGATGGTCCCGTCGGCGTTCAGGATCGCCTGGAACGTCAGCAGGTTGTACCAGGTCCCGAAGTACGGGATCCCTTCCCACTGCACGATGAAGCGTTGGCCGGTCGGATCCGCCCAGGTGTAGATGATCCCAGGCTCGGTCCAGGGGACCTCGGGCACTTCCGCCTGCGGCGGCGACAGGTCGTCCCACAGGACGGCGATCAGCGCGTTGGGCTGGGTGGCCTCGGGGATGGGCCGGTTGACGTAGCCGTAGGTGGTCGACGTGAAGGACAGCCAGCCGTTCGCGCTGACGTTCACGCTGGTGTAGCCGGTGCCGAAGAAGCCGAACGTGAAGCCCAGCGGGAAGGTCATGTTGCCGTCCTCGGCGAACGCGTGCGGCGTGCCGATGCCGCTGATCTCGACCCAGTCGTAGACCGGACCGGCCGGATCGTCGCTGTCGATCCACGTGTAGCCGTACAGGTTGGGGCCGCCCGCGCCCAGGGGCGAGACGAAGCCCGGGGCCGGGTCCTCCTCGCCCTTGGCCAAGGCCTTCGCGGCGGCCTGGCCGGGAGCCGGCGACATCATGCCGACCGCTTCGACGGCGAGCTCGGCTTCTCCGGTATTCCCCACCCCGAGCGTCCTCGTGGTGGTCCCACCCGGCGGCACAGAGACGGCCAGGGGCGCCGTATCGACGGCGACGGCCGGGTACGATGGCGGCGCGATGGTCGGGAACACGAGGTTGTCGATCCAGACCGCGTCTGAGTACCAGCTCACGCTCCCGTTCTTCGCGTAGATCCAGCTCAGCGTGTGGAGCCCCCGCTCGAGACGGTGGGTCCAATGGGGCCAGTTCCCGGCGGTGAAGCCGCCCTGTAGCCAGTACCACCTCGCCACCTCGACGCCATCGACCTCGAAGATCAGGTAATCGCCGACCGGGATGACTCCCCCCTCGGTCTCCGTCCAGAAGCTGAACTCCAGGTCACCGGGCACGATGACGTCGACGTCGAGGCTCAGGACCGAGGTCTGGTCGTGGGTGATCAGGCCCGAGCGTGCGCTGCGGGTGCCGGTCTCGGCATGATCGGGATCGATGACCCAGGCTGCATCGCCGGAATGGCGCCACGGGAGCTGCAGGAACCCGGCGCCCTCGAAGTCCTCGGTGATGATGTCCGGCAACGCGAAATCCAGTTCGGTGTCGACGGACCATCCCGTCAGGGTGTGAAGGTCGCCAGCGTAGCCGCCTCCGATCGCCACGACGTCGTAGTCCCCGCCGACGGGGAGGTCCAGGGAGTAGCCGCCGCCCGCGCCCGTCAGGACCCAAACCGGCGTGCCCAGGGCCGATACCGTCGCGCTGTCGACGGGAACCCCGGCCAGGTCGTAGACGTGGCCGTAGAGGGTGGCCGACGGCAGGGGCGCGAGGGGCAGGTCCTGGATCAGCACGGCGCCGCCGACGACCACGACGGTCGCGGTACCCGGGGCGTAGCCGAAGTACCCGGTCTCGAGTGTCCAGGTGCCCACCGGAAGCATGGTGCTGAAGGACCCGTCCGGATCCGTGATGAGGGTACGGGGGTTCTCGCCCGGGGCCGAGACCGTGACCGACGAACCGGCGATGGGGACACCGGTCACGGAATTGAAGACGGATCCGGACACGGTGCCCAGGTCAGCCATGACCGCCAGGACGGCGGCATAACCGTCCACGAACCCGTATCCGGTCGCATTGTCCTCGCCGGCGAACCCGCTGTCGACGGCTGTGTTCATGAGGATCTGCTTGATGGTGATCACGTCGACGTCCGGATTGGCCGAGCGCATGAGGGCCACGACGCCCGTCACGTGAGGTGCGGCCATCGACGTTCCGCTCATGGCGATGATCCGGCCGTCGGGGACACAGCTCATGACGCTCTCCCCCGGCCCGGCGATCTCCGGCTTCACGGCGTAGATCCCGCCGCAGCCGGAAGGTCCGCGGCTCGAGAAGGCACTGACCGCATGGGGGGCGTCGTTGCCCGCCGAACCGATGCTGAAGCAGTTGTAGGCGGTGGTCGCCCGGTCAGCCGGGCTGCGCAGCGACCCGGCGCCGGGCCCCTCGTTGCCGGCAGCCCAGACCATGACGATGCCGGCGGCCTCGCAGGCATCGATCGCATCCCACCACCGGCTGTCGCAATCCAGGTAACCCAACTCCATGTCCTCGCTCACGCCCCAGGAGTTGTTCACGACGTCGGGCACGTCCTCGGTCGTGGCGGGATTCCCGTCCGGATCGGCCAGCCACTCCAGGGTGGCCAGCATCCCGCTGTTGAATGCCTCCACCGTGCCCGCCATCAGGGTGTTGGCGCAGATGAACTGGGCCCCGGGGGCTACGCCGATCGTGTCGCCGACCGCCCGGCCGAGGATGGTTCCCATGGTGTGGGTCCCGTGGAAGTCGCCGTCCAAGGGCGTCGTGCTCGCGTTGGTGATGTCGTACCAGCACTCGGTCCAGGGCGCCGTCCGGCCGCGCCACTTGCCGGCCAAGGGGGCGACCTTGGCAAGCACACCGGTGTCGATGGATCCGACCAGCGCGCCGGTTCCGTCGATGCCGAGCTCGTCCCAGACACGCCGGGCGCCCACGGCGACCACGCCCGGGGTGATGCCGATCGCCTTGGCCGCCGTCCCGGCGGTCGCCGCGGGAGCGATCAGTTCGACCTTGTGGTCGGGTTCGACGACGTCCACATCGTCCCGCGCGGCGAGCGCCCGAGCACCGTCGGCGGTCGTCGTCACCACGACACCGTTGACAAGCCAGTGGGGCGTGAAATCCCGGACGATGCCGGCGTTCGACTTGGCGACCAGGTCGCCGAGCAGCGCTTCCTGGGTGCGGCTCGCCTTGTCCTGCAGGGCTTCGAGAACCACCCGGTGGCGATGGCCCAGCGGCGCTTTCGCGGCATGCAACTGCTGGTCGAGGGCCGTCACGTCGACCCGATCCTTCATGACCACCAGCACGGTGACCTCGTCCCCCGGGGCGAGGGTCGCCAACTGCCGTTCCAGCCCGGCGCTCAGCCGGCCGGCAAGGGAGGGGCTCGCGATGAGTAGCAGAAACAGCGTGGCGGTGATCGTTCTGGACATCGTGACCTCGGACTTTCCGTTCCGGCCGGCGGGCGGATCCCCGGCGCCGCGATTTTAGATGCCTAGCCCTCTGCGCGGCTGATATGACCTAACGACAATAATCCTAGCGCCCGAGCATCTTGGACTCAAGTAATATTTCCAGAAATTTTTCCAGAGATTTTCCTTGCCATGTCGTGATGGTTCATGATATCGTCGCATCAATGGTCGCCGGGGAACGGCCCCTGCCGGAGGACTCGGCCTTCCCGATTCCCGCGACCGCTCGGACCACCAACACGAAAGGCCAGACCATGCGTACCCTGCTAACGGTTCTTGCGATCACAGCCTTGACGGTGGCGGCGGCCAACGCCGACGTGCTCTTCGACAACTTCGGACCCGGTGACACCTTCTCGACGACCAGCGGTCATACCATCGGCGGCTTCATCGACCAGCACAAGGCCGTCGGCCTGACGATCCCCGCGGGCGAGCCCGTCGTGCTGAACTCGGTCACCGTGCCGGTCTTCCAGAACTACGGCGGGGCAGGCGGCCCCTGGGGCTTCATCCGGGCCTATGTCTATCCCGACGAGTTCGGCGTGCCCTCCCGCTACCCGCTCGAGTTCGTCGCCCACCCGTCGACCCAGGCCGGGAACGTCGTGATCACCATCCCGTTCTCCGGCACCACCATCCTGGAGCCCGGCGCCACCTACTGGTTCGCCTTGAACAACGCCACGACCGAGGAGTTCTTCTGGCGGAACAGCACTCCCTCCGCGAGGACCCTGCCGTTCGCGATGATGTTCGGCGACGATGGGGCCTGGTCGGACATGACCGGTGTCTACAACGACCCTGCGATCCGCGTCGAGGTGTCGCCGGCCGGCGTGCCGGCCGACGATTCGAGCTGGTCGTCGGTGAAGGCGTTGTTCCGCTAGGTGAGACGACGGGTGGAACGAAGGCAGCCCCGGCGCCCAAGCCCGGGGCTGCTTCGTCCGCGGCCGGGGTCAGTTCCCGAAGAACCGGCGTACGATGTCCGGACCGTTCTCCCAGAGGACGAGGAAGACGCCCATCAGCGACCCCCCGGCGATGACACCGGACGCCGCCGGCCACGTGAACTCGTCGGCGAAAGAGGGCCTCCGGCGGGCCAGGAGATGACCGGCCAGGCCGCCGCTGAAGAAGAGAAGACTGAGGTACCAGGGGAACGTCCAAGCGAGGCCAAGGCCGGCCGCCGACGGCAGCCACCGACGCTCGCGAGGAAACCAATGAGGCAGCAGGGTCAGCACCACGCCCACCGCGCCGCCGACCAGGATGGACCAGGCCTTCACCGGTTCAAGGGCGTCCAGGCCGGCACCCAGCGCCAGCGCCACGGCCCGCCAGGACTGGCCGGCGGGCGCCGGGAACCGGTCGGTGCCGAGCACCGAGGCGTCGGGCACGAGCACGCGGAAGGCCAGCACGGTGGCCACGGTGCCCATGAAGATGCCGGCGAACTGGGCCAGGAACTGCTTGCGTGGGTTGGCCCCGAGCAGGTAGCCGCATTTGAGGTCCGTCAGCAGGTCCGCCGAGGCCATCGCGGCGTTGGCGGTGATGCTGGCGCTCATCAGGTTGACGTTCATGTTGCCGGGGCTGACGACACCGAACACCAGCTGGGTGATCTTGCCCAGCGGCCCGGCGGGCGTCGTGTCGGTTTCGCCGGTTACGCGGCAGGCGACCAGGCCCATGAGGAAGGTCAAGGCCACGGCCAGCACGCTCTGCCAGATGGGCATGCCCAGCATCGCCTTGGCCAGCCAGCAGATGGCCACCAGGGCGAGGGCCTGGCCGACGACGAACCAGGAAAGCGGCGTCTCGACGGCCGCCACGGCGTCAGCGGCGCCGGACGCCGGGCGACGGCGGAACATCCGGCCCAGCGTGCCGAAAGCCGCGACGATGCTCCGCCACTGCAGGAGGACGGCCAACAGGCTGGAGCAGACCATGCAGCTGACCCCGCCCCACAGCGTCCATTGCACCAGCTCGCCGAAGCCCGTGCCGGAGATGGTGCCGTTGCCCTGCAGCAGGGGCACGAAGACCATCCAGCAGAGGACGCCACCGGCCAGCACGCTGGCGCTGACCCGCAGCCCCATGAGGGCACCCGCGGCGATGAAGATCGGATCCCACAGGAACAGAACCGTGCGCCCGGTCCAGGCCGGGCCCAACGTGGCGGCATTGAGACGGCCGAACAGCGCGGAGAGCCCGAAGGGCGCCAGCTTGCCGCTGACCAGATGCAGCCCGTCCATCCAGAACTGGTTGATCGCCGCCGCCAGGCCCGCGACCAGGAGGGTGCGGCCCGGGCGCGTGGAGCCGGCACCCTCCATGTGGATGGTGTGGAGCGTCGCCGCCGCGGCGATGCCGCTGGGAAACCGCAGCTGGTCGATGTTGATCATCTGGCGCTTCATGGGGATGGCCATCGTCACGCCCAGGGCGGCGATGATGAAGATCCACCCGAGCGTCAACCCCAGGGGTACGTGATGGCCGTTGATCATCACATAGGCGGCGAAAGCCGAGATCAAGGCGTTGCCCGTGGAGTAGCCGGCGGCGCTGGCCGTGGATTGCATGCAGTTGGTCTCGAGGATGGTCATGGGCGTCCGCGCCAGGCCGATCCGCCGGAAGAGGCTCCACGAAGCGTACGACAGCAGCGCGGCGGTGATGGCGACGCCGAAGCTCCAGCCGGCCTTCAGCCCGATGTAGAGGTTCGTCAGCGAAAGGAACCCGCCGAGCACGAGGCCCATGACGACGGCACGCACCGTCAGCTGAGGCATCGAGTCGCCGCGGCCGCGGTAGACCGTCTCGTACCACTGCCGCTCGATCTCGGCGGGCGTCCCGGCGAAACCATCGACACGCAGGGGCCGAGCGGTGGGACCGCCCGCCGGCTGCCCCGCGCCGGAATCCGCAGTGTCGTTCATGGTGCCTCGTTTCCTGCCGATTACCATTGGGGTGGCGGCCACCTGGCACGCGCCGTCTCACCTGTCACGCGCGCCGCGGGGAGCAGGGCGTGGATCGCCGCGACAGGACTCGCTGCGGGGGACTCTAAGGTCCTGGGTTGTCGCGGCCAACGACTAATTGGGCATGGCGGCGTTCCAGCCAGGCCCGGCTTGGCCGGAGACGTTGACTAGTGAGGGGTTTTGAGGTTTCTTCCGTGGCACGGGGGTGAATCTTGGCCGTCGATTTCAAGACCGAAGTCCAGAGTTCGGTTTCCCGCCTGCAGGAGTGCCTGGACCAGGTTTTCGCCGCCATGGGCGGCCCGGGACTGAGTGGCGCCGAGGTCGCACGGGCCCTCGGACTCGACAACAAGCTGGCGTGGAAGCTGACGCGCCTCGCCCGCGAAACGGACGCCCTGAAGGCGGTCCCCTTCGTGCCCGGCGAGGCCGCCATGCAAAAGGCGCTGGACGCCATGTCCTCCTCGGGCCTGTCCGCCGAACTGGTGACGAGGACCACCGATGCCTTCACCCGTTTCGTCGACGTCGCGATCCACCATGCCGGCAACCGCACGGCCCTGGACCTCCTGGTGGCCGCGGACCGCCCCGGCACGCTGCGCGCCACGGAAATGGAGCAGCGCAGGAACTCCTTCGTGGGCAACGCCTACACGTGGGGCGTGCAGGCGGAGGTGCAGCTGCGCTGCGAGTTCATCCACCCCTCCGCCGAACCCGGGTTCCTGGACTTCGCGAACATCCGCGGGTTCTACGGTCTGCAGCGCAACCGGTCCGATGTCCAATGGCCGATCAACCGCGCCAGGTTCTTCCTGGACAGCAACGAAGTGGCCTGGAAGATTCCCCGCTACCCGATCGATCCGCAGCTCGATGCCGAGCCCGATACCATCCCGCTGCTCCGGGACTTCTGCTCCCAGCCCATTCCCGAGGTCCGCCGGACCGTCGAGCCGAACGGGAACTCCGTGGATCACATCACCGCGGGTGCGGTGGGAAAGACCGGCGCCATGACCATTCTGACCGGGGAACACCTCCGCCGCGTCAGGCCGGACCATGAGCAGGAACCCGACGACTACAGTGCGCACGCCTGCGCCGTCCATACCCCGAGCCGACTGCTGCATTTCGACACTTTCGTCTACGACGGCTGCTACGGTAACCGTTCGCCGAAGCTCGCGGTCTTCAGCGAGCTGACGGCCACCGTCGCTTATCCGTTGTCTTCGCCTGATCACATGCTTCTGCCCTTGAGCGAGAAAGTGGAGCACCTCGGTCAAGGGCTCCGGCGAGCCCGGTCATCGGCCCTGCCGAATTACCTGGACCTGATCCGGCACGTCCTCGATCGCCTGGGCTGGGACGAGTCGCGCTTCGACGTCTACCGGCTGACCATCGAATACCCGCCGATTCCCGTGGCGGTGGAGATGAGATGGGACATATCCGAGCCGAAGGCGGAGAGTTGAGGTGCACGTCCTACAGTAGACCGTAACCCGTCAGTTCCCCCCGAACGGCGACGGCCGCCCCTCCAGGAACGCCTCCCGCGCCACCCGGAACTCTTCCCCCGACCAGGAGGCGTGGCGCAGCTCGGCGATCTCGTCGACCACCGCGTCCGGCAGCACCTCCGCCTCCTCCAGCAGGGTCAGGATGCGCCGGGTGCCGCGCAGGGCGCGCGGGCCGCCGCGGGCCACCAGCTCCAGCAGATCCGTGGCCGCGGTGTCGAGATCCCCGGCGGGCACGACGCGGTTGAAGAAGCCGGCCTGCAGGGCCCGCTCGGCGCCGATGGCCTCGCCCGTCAACAGCATCTCCCGGACCAGGGGCGAGCCGAAACCGCGCAGCAGGCGGCGCAGGCCGGTGTGGCTGTAGACCAGGCCCAGGCGCACCGGCGGCACGCCCAGGCGCACCTTGGTGGACGCCACCCGCAGGTCGGCGCAGGCCAGGAGCTCGACGGCGCCGCCCCAGGCGTCCCCCTGCACCGCCGCGACCACCGGCGACGGGTAGTGGACCAGCTTGGCCATCACCAGCTCGAAGGGATGGGCCGCGCGCACGGCGGGGTCGCGGTGGAAGATCTCCTCGGGGATCTCGCCGATGGCGTAGCCGGTGGAGAAATGCCTGCCATCGGCGGCCAGGAACAACAGGGGCGGCTCGGACCGGGCCGCCAGGTCGTCCAGCGCCGCGGCCAGGGCCTCGAGCATGGGGCGGTCCAGGACGTTGCGGGGCGGCCGGGCCAGGCGCAGCTCGGCCCAGCGTTCGCGGAAGTTCACGACCAGGGGCGGATTCGCGGCGGGCACGGCGGGACGACCTCCGGATGGCGGGTACGGGAGGCAGCATACGCCGCGCGCGGCGGCGGCGCCATCTAGACGGGCACGGGGTCCTTCTGTTCGCCGCCGAAGCGCACGCCGGCCTCCTTCAGCAGCCCGAACGGCGGGATGCCCCCCGCCAGCACGAACACCTCGTCGTTGGGAATCGTGACGCGTCCCCGGGGACCGTCGAGCTCGACCCGGTCGGGATGGATGGCCGCCACGATGGTGCCGCCCTGGAAGTCGATACGACCCGCGGCGATCAGCGGCGTCACGCGCTCGGCGTTGCGCTGCTTGATGCGCATGAGCTCGGGCTTGCGGTAGCTGAGGGTCACGCAGCAGCCCTCCTGGTGGGCCAGGCCCATGGCCGCCTCCACGGCCGAATCCCCGCCGCCGACCACCAGCACGCGGCGCCGGGCGTAGGCCTCGGCGTCGATCAGCTTGTAGGCCACCTTGGCTCCGTCCTCGCCCGGCACGTTCAGGCGCCGCGGGGTGCCGCGCCGGCCCAGGGCCAGCACCACGTGGCGGCCGCGGTAGGTGCCCCCGGTCGTCTCGACCGAGAAGTCGCCCAGGGCGCCCCGGACACCGGTGGCGCGCACGCCGGTGCGGATGTCCAGGCCGTGGTCGCGGTGCAGGCCCTGCCAGATCTCCAGCAGCTCCTCCTTGGTGTACTCGTGCTTCGGCAGGCGGCCCAGGGTGGGGATCTCCACCGGCTGCACCATCACCAGCTTGCGGCGGGGGTACTGCAGGATGGTGCCGCCCGGGCCCTGCTGGTCCAGCACCACGCAGGACAGGCCGTGTTGCCCGGCCACCAGGGCGGCGCTCATGCCGGCAGGGCCGGCGCCCACCACCACGACGTCCCAGCCGTCGGCCGGCGCGGGCCCGCGGCCCGTGGCGGCGATGCGCTCCAGGACGCGGCGGCCCTGCTCGACGGCGTTGTTGATCAATGCGAACCCGCTCAGTTCCCCGGCGATCCACAGGCCGGGCACCGTAGTCTGGTTGTGCTCGTCGAGCAGGGGGATGTCGTCGCGCCTGGTGACGTCGCCCAGGCCCACCTTGATGGCCCCTACCGGGCAGGCCTCGCCGCAGCGGCCATGGCCGATGCAGCGGGCGCCGTTGATCACCACCGCCTTGCCCATGACGATGCCCAGCACGTCGCCCTCGGGGCAGGCATCGACGCAGGTGCCGCAGCCGATGCACTGGCCGGCGTCGATCAGCGGGTACTGGCCCTGGGGACGGTCCATGCCCAACTCGCGGGTCATGTCCAGGCGGCGGGTGTCGTCCAGGCGGCGGCGGCGGAAGCCGCGGGCGTAGCGGAAGACCACCACGGCGCCCAGCGCCAGCACGACGCACCAGATCAGCAGGGACTCCAAGATCGCCTTCCCTTCCTGCCCGGCCGGTCCCGGCTAGAAGCGGCAGCGGGCCTCCAGGGCCAGGCTGCGCAGATCGCGGGCCTCGCCCCAGTCGCCCCGCAGTTCCGCCAGCGCCGACCAGTGGCGGCCCAGGCCGCGCTCGACGGCGCCGCTCAGCCAGGTGGAGGAGCGATCGTCGTCGCCCACCCGGTCAGTATAGCGGTAGGCCCCGCCGCTGCCGCGCACCGTCCAGCCGGAGCGGCCGCGGTGGGACACGCCCAAGGCCGGCGCCAGGCCACCCAGGTTCGGGCCGGTGAACCCGCGCACGGAGAAATCCAGGTCGAGCGTCGGGCCCGGCCAGGCCGGCACCCACAGGCGCGCGCTCCAGGATCTCGTGTCGGTGCCACCGCTCTCGGGCGAGCGCACGCCGGCATCCAGGTTCAGGCGCAGGCCGGCCCCCCCGCGCACTTCGATGCCGCCGCGCAGGCCGCGGCGGCCCGCGTCCTGGAACAGGCTGTCGGGACGGTCGCGGGTCTCCCAGGTGCGCACCGGTTCGCGGTCGTCGAAGCCCGCGCTGAAGGCCAGGCGCCGTTCGGCCTGCCAGCGGGCGCCCAGCGCAAAGGAGGTCAGGTGCACGGCATCGGCGCCGGTGTCCCGCCTCCAGCCGCGGTTGAAGTCCACCTCGGCCGCCTGCAGCAGCGACAGTCCGGGTCCGCCGCGCCAGGTGGTGGTCATGGCCACGTACTCGCGGCTGACCTCGCCCTGGTGATAGCGGCCGATGCCGGCGAGGACCAGGCCCAGGCCCGTGGCCCCGGCGCCCGCCGGGTCCAACTCGACGGTGACGCCGGCCACCTGGTCCTCGCTGGAGAAATCCAGGTCCTGCCAGGCCGGTGCCCAGCCGCCGAAGGCCCCCAGGCGCCACCCGGCGCCCAGGCGGCGGCTGGCGGCCAGGCCGTCGAG
>JACZKN010000204.1 GCA_014859985.1 Candidatus Krumholzibacteriia bacterium
CCCACAGGGAGACGGCGCACAGGGCCACCGCCAGCGCCAGCCACAGGTTGCGCCTCACGCGCCCGCCCCGGCCAGCCGCGCCAGCACCGGGCGCAGCCGCACCCAGGCCTGGTCCAGGGTCAGGGGCATGACCCGGGTCTCGCCGATGGTGCTCATGAAGTTGGTGTCCCCGGCCCAGCGCGGCAGCATGTGCAGGTGCAGGTGTTCGGGGATGCCGGCGCCGGCGCTGCGCCCCCCGTTGTAGCCGCAGTTCAGCCCGTCGGGGTTGAAGCACTCCACCAGGGCCCGCTCCATCACCGCCAGCAGCTGCGCCATCTCCTGCAGCTCCTGCGGCGCGCACTCGCCCAGGGTCGCCGCGTGGCGGTTCAGCACCAGCAGCAGGTGCCCGCCGTTGTAGGGGTAGCGGTTCAGCACCACGTACCAGTGGGCGCCCCGGTGCAGCAGGTAGGTCAGGGCCTCGTCCCCGCCGGGAATGGCGCAGAAGACGCAGCCCTCGGTCTTCTCCTGTCCGGTCACGTAGGCGAACCTCCAGGGTGTGCAGAGGCGGTCCACGTCAACGCCCGCGCGCGCGCAGCAGGCGCCCGGCCGCGGCCAGCTCGTCCACGGTGTTGATGCCCACGACCTCGCCCGGGTCGTCCGTGACGACCGCCGCCACGTCGTCGCCCGCGCCCACCAGCCAGGCCACGGTGTCGGTCAGGTAGTACTCGCCCTGGACGTTGTCGGTGGTGAGGTTGGCCAGGGCCTCGACCAGGCGTTCGGTGCGGTAGCAGAACACCCCGGTGTTGTACTCGCCGATGGCCAGCTCGGCCGGCGTGGCGTCCCGCGCCTCCACGATGCGTGCCACGCGCCCCTTGCCGTCCTTGACGATGCGGCCGTAGGCGCCCGCGTCCGGCACCACGCAGGTCAGCACGGTGGCCGCGGCCCCCGCCGCCGCCGCCCCGTCCACCAGGCGGGCCAGGGTCGCCGGCCGCAGCAGGGGCACATCCCCGGCCAACACCACCGTGTAGCCGCTTGCGCGCAGGGCCGGCACGGCCACCTGCACCGCGTGGCCGGTGCCCAGCTGCGGCTGCTGCAGGACGAAGTCCAGGCCGGGCCGCGCGCAGGCCGCGCGCACCGCGTCCGCCTGGTGCCCCACCACCACCACCGTGTGGCCGATGCCCACGGCCGCCACGGTGTCCAGCACGTGGTCCAGCAGCGGCCGCCCTTCGAGGCGGTGCAGGACCTTGGCCAGGTCCGATTTCATGCGCGTGCCCTTGCCGGCGGCCAGCACCACCGCTTCCACGCCGTCGCGATCCCTGCGGTCGTTCATGGGCCATCCCCCGCACCGAGCAGCGGACGCTCGCTGGCGCCCGCCCCGGTGATGTCCAGCACCAGGTTGTCGATCAGCCGCGCCGGCTCAACCCGGGCCGCCACCGCCAGCAGGGTGGGCCCGGACAGCCGCTGCGGCTCGCTCCAGTCCTTTAGGCGCCGCACCGCCGCGTATTCCACGAGGTCGGACTCGCCCAGGATCTCCGTCATGGCGGCGGTGACCGCCGCGGTCCTGCGCTCGCCGCCGTCGATCAGCCGGCGCGCCTGCCCGAGGGCCCGGCTCAGGCACAGGGCCCGCCGGCGCGCGTCCCCGTCCAGATACCGGTTGCGCGAGGACATGGCCAGGCCGTCGGGCTCGCGCACCGTCGGCGCGTCCACCAGGCGCACCGGCAGCATGAGGTCGCGTACCATCTCGGCGATCACCAGGCACTGCTGGGCGTCCTTGCGCCCGAAGACGGCCAGGTCCGGCCGCACCAGGCCGAAGAGCTTGGCCACCACCGTCAGCACGCCCGTGAAGTGGCCCGCCCGTCCGGCGCCGCACAGGCCCTCGGCCCGGCGTCCCGGCTGCACCGTCACGCCCCCGGCCTGGGGATACACCGTCGCCACGTCCGGCACGAACACCGCCGCCGGCCCCAGCGGCTCCAGCAGCGCCAGGTCGCGGTCCAGGTCGCGCGGGTACGCGGCGTAGTCCTCGCCGGGCCCGAACTGGGCCGGGTTGACGAAGATCGACACCACCACCGGGCCCTCCGCCGCCGCCCGGCGCACCAGGCTCAGGTGCCCCTCGTGCAGCGCGCCCATGGTGGGCACCAGCACCAGCGGCCGGGCGCCCCGCAGGCGGTCCAGTTCGCCCAGATCCCCGCGGCTGCGCAGGATCCTCACGCGTCCGCCTCGTGATCCGGCCGGCCGTCCGCGGCGGCCCCGGCCGCGGCGGGCGCGTCCGCGTCGGCATAGGTG
>JACZKN010000205.1 GCA_014859985.1 Candidatus Krumholzibacteriia bacterium
GTCCCCGGGTGCGGTTGGTGACCACGGGCAGCGAGATCGCCGCCGCCGGCTCCGTGCCCGCGCCGGGCCGCATCGTCGACACCAACGGGCCGTTCCTGCACGCGTCGCTGGCCGGTCTGCTGGGGGAAGCGCCGCCGGCGCCCGCTCCCGTCCCGGACGACAAGGAGGCCCTGGTCGCCGCCCTGGCGGGCGCATCGGCGGGCGCCGACCTGCTCGTCGTCACCGGCGGGGTCTCGGTGGGCGACCGCGACCTGGTGCGCGGACTGCTGGGCGACCACCTGGGGGTGGCTCCCGTGGTTCAGCGGGTAGCCGTGAAGCCGGGCAAGCCCGTGTTCGTGGGGCGCCGGGGGCCGCTCTGGGTGGTGGCGCTGCCGGGCAATCCGGCGGCGGTCACGGCGCACTGGCAGCTGCTGCTGCGGCCGCTCATTCTGGCTCTGCAGGGAGCGGCCGACCCGGCCCCGCGCTGGTTCCCGGTGACCCTGGGGGCGGAGGTGAAGCCTGAGCGCAGCCGCACCTGGCTGCGCTGGTGCACGCTGGCACCCGCCGGGGCGGGCCTCCTTGCCCATCCCCTGCCTGGAGCCGAGTCCCACATGCTGGGCGACGCGGCCCTGGCCGACGCCCTGGTCGCCGTGCCGCCGGGCCGCGACCCCGTGCCTGCGGGCACGCTGCTGGCGGCCCTGCTCCTGGACTGACCGCTAGTGCCCGCCGCGCACCGTCAGCACGAGGTTGGCGCGCCCGAATCCCGTCACCGTATAGGCGTTGGGCTGGCCGTTCACGTTGACCACCTGGATGCCGACCTGCCCGGCCGTCGCGGCCGCGGCCCCGAACTGCGGCTCTGTGGCGATCCTGGTGAAGGCATTCTCCATCAGGGCGCCACCGGGCAGCAGCGGCGTCAGCTCCACCGCGGCGTCGGAGTACATGCCGTCGTTCAGCACGCCGTAGTCCTCGGCCACGAGCTGCACCGTGTGCACATCCGACTTGACCGACGCCTCCTTGGCGTTGATCTGCATGCCGATGTAGTTGGGGATGGCGATGGAGGCCAGCACTCCGATGATGATCACGACGATCATCAGCTCGACGAGGGTGAATCCTTCACGATGCTTCACATTCAACCTCCTAAAGCGGCGCGGCGGCGCCGGTCCCCTGATGCCTGCGGCCGGAAGTCTGACGCCGGAGCCGGCCGAACGGGCTCCCCGCCACGGGGCGGGTGGCACTCGGACCGCTCCTTGATCGGCCGCAACAAACCTAACTGTAGCAATAATCCTGCCTTGGTGACCCCGGGGCACGGAAGGGAACGCGGCACCACTGCGGGCCACGGCGGGAAACGGCAGGACGGACGGTCAGCCCCGGGCGTGCCAGGCCGCCAGCAACTCGGCCTCCCGGGCCGGGGACAGCCCGGCCGCCCCGTCGGCGCGGGAATAGAGGTAGCGGTCCCGGTCCTCGTCGCCGAGGGTGGCCCACCAGTCAAGGGTGCCGCGCACGGTCTCGCGGATGGGACGGAAGACCAGGCCGGCGGCCAGGGCGCGCTCGACGTTCACGAAGGGATGCCCGGCCTCCGCGCCCTCCAGGGGCACCCACACGGGCATGTCGCTCCAGGAGGCGACCTCCTGCTCGGCCAGCCAGGCCCGATCGACCCAGGTGAAGGTGGCGTCGCTGCCGGCGACATCCTTGCAGGCGCCGAGCAGTTCGCCGATCGTCAGTTCGTTCGCCGGCGAGGTGGCGTTGAACACGCCGGTCGTGTTCCGTTCCGCGCAGCGGACGATCCACTCGCCCAGGTCGCGCACGTCGATCACCTGGGTCGGCACTTCCGGCGCGTCCGGGGCCAGCACCTCGCCGCCCTTCTGCACCCGCACCGGCCAGTAGGTGAAGCGCCCGCTGCGGTCCATGGGGCCGACGATCAGCCCCGGGCGGATCACGCAGGTGCGCCCGGGCATGGCCTTTTCCGCGGCCTGCTCGCACAGGGCCTTCAGGGGGCCGTAGTTCTCGCCCGTGATCTTGCGCACCGAGTCCACCGCGGCGATCTCCTCGGCGCCGATGGTGCCCACGGGCGATCCCTCGTGCAGGCCCGGCTTGCTGAAGTCCGCATACACCGAGATGGACGAGATGAAGATGTACTGCCCCACCTTGTCCTTCAGCAGGCCGGCCGAGTCGTCGACGACCTTGGGGTAGTACGCGCTGGTGTCCAGCACCACGTCCCACTCGCGGCCCTCGAGGGCCTTGAGGTCGCCGTCGCGGTCGCCCGCCAGCTTCTCCAGGTCCGGATACAGGCCGGGGTTCGTGCGGCCGCGGTTGAAGAGGGTCACCGTGTGCCCGCGGGCCAGGGCGCAGTCCACCACCGCCGGGCCCAGGAACGCGGTGCCGCCCAGCACGAGGATGCGCAGGCGCCGGCCGGCGCGCACGTGGAGCGGCATGGTGCGGAATTCCTCGCCGCCGACAATGCCGCTGATCCGCAGAAACTGCCTGCTCGCCTGCTGAGTGGCGGCTTCTTCCACGGCTTCCGGCTGGACCACGCCGACCAGTCGGCCCTGTTCGTCCACCACTGGCACGCCAAGCAGGTGGTGTTCCTCGAAT
>JACZKN010000206.1 GCA_014859985.1 Candidatus Krumholzibacteriia bacterium
TCAGGGGGAATCAGGCTGGCTGGGCCGGGGTGGTAGGGGCGAGAAGGCGGTTGTATTTCGGTGGCCCTCTTTTCCCTATTTGAAAAACGCGACTCCACAGTCGCGCCGACCGAGGCGGTCGTCCGCACGCACGCGGCCCGGACAGGCCGAGAGAGGCGTCCGGGCCGCTGCGCGTCCGCCGCGAGGCGCTAGCGCACCATCACCAGCCTGGCGCCGAGGCTGGTCGGCCCCACCTGGGCCCGCACCAGGTAGACGCCAGAGGCGATCTGCCGGCCCCGCGCGTCGCGTCCGTCCCAGGTCAGGTGCCGCGCGCCCGCCTCGGCGCGTCCCTGGAAGAGCTCGCGCACGAGCTGGCCGCGGAGATTATAGATGCGGACCGAGATGTCCGAACCCACCGGCAGGGTGAGCTGCAGATCCGCCTGACCGCCGGTCTGCCCGACGACCGCCAGCTGCGGATGGCGGATGGCGGGGATCCCCACGCCCGCGGCGCTTTCTACCTGGAAGCTGCGGATCTCGCCGAGCAGGCCGCGCTGCACGCTGTCGGCGGCATAGGCGCGCCACCAGTAGGTGCCCTGGTCGAGGTACGGGGTCTGCCAGGTGGTCTGCGATGCCCCGCCGGCAGGCAAGTCGTCGACCGCGGCCGCCACCTGGGTCAAATGGGAGTCGCTGTAGACGCGGAACCCGTAGGTCACCGGGTCGCCCTCGGGATCGGCGACGTTCTGGACCGTCAGCGTGACCGGGCTCTGCACGATCTCGGCCTCGGCGGGCGCGACCGCAGCCGGCACCGGCGGCAGTTGGTTGTCGCCGCCGGACCCGTAAAGCGTGACGTCGTCGATGTACCAGCCGTCCCTGACGACCGAGTAGTCGGTTTCCAGCAGGAAACGGAGCCGCAGGACTTGGCCGGCGTAGGCCTCGAGGTCCAGGTCGACCTCCTGCCAGGTGTCCTGGGTCCCGGTGTAGCTGGCGATCGTCTGCCAGCCACCGCTGTCGGCCGCGATCTGGACACGGCCGTAGTCATAGCCGTCCTCGATGTCGAAGCGGTGCCAGAAGGTGAGGCGGCTGAAATCGTCGGACCCGTTGAACATCACCGCGGCGTTCCAGTTGTCGCGGTAATCGCCCTCGGGCGAATCGGTCAGCGAGCAGGGGGCGGAGTAGAAGATGGAGGAGGACAGGCCCCATCCGATGAAGATGAGCCAGTTGCCCGTGCCAGAGGAGAAGTCGTCGAAGACGATGACCTCCCGCTCGCCGATCCGGAAGCTGACGGGGTAGTCGATGGCGCCGCCGGTGACGTCACAGCGGACATTGACGGTCGCCAGGTGACCGTCGGGGCATGCCGCATCGACGCTGAAGGCGAACGGGTCGACCACGACCTCGCCGGTGGCCGCGATCGGACCGAGCACGCGGACGGCCTCGGCGAACTGCACGTAGGGATCGTCGCTGCTGAGGGTGAGCTGCACGCCCGCCAGGGCGTCGCGGGCGCCGTGGTTGACGACCTTGAACACCAGGTGGCCCTGGTCGCCGGGCTCGAGCAGGCCGCCGCCAGTGTCGGTGGCCGCGGCGTCGGCGACATCGGCGAACGGACCGGCGGCCATCAGCAGGTAGAGCATGGGCCAGAGGTTCTCCTGGAACAGCTCGTCGCGTCGCGAGAAAGACGGCCAGAAGCCGTCGGACGAGGTGCCGGCCTCGTTGCGGAAGGCCAGGATCGGGCCGTGCTCGGAGGCGGCCCCGTAGAGCCAGTCGATCGAACCGCCGTTGACCGTGTAGAACAGCTCGCCCGGCTGGCCCGGCGCGTAGCCGTTGTGCTGCACCATGGTGCCGGCCATGTGCTCGTAGAGGGCGTCGGCGGCGGTCGGGTCCGTCGTGTAGCCCCAGGGGAACAGCGTCAGGTTGCCGTAGGTGTGCAGGTCCTGGGCGATGACGAACTGCCGCCCGTTGACCAGGTTCATCAGGGCCTGGGTCTCCGGCTCGCTGCCCGCGAAGGGGCCGCGGTAGGTGTCGCTGGACGGGTTCGTGCTGCTGCCGGACCCTTCCCACTGGTAAGGAAAGTTGCTGTTGAGGTCGACACCGTAGTAGCCAGCGTTGGGGAGGCGGTTCTTGCACCACATGCCGCCGCCGTCGGGATTGGTCATCTCGTTGTAGGCCACGCCGTCGGGGTTGGCGATCGACACGAGGTAGAACTCGCGGTTGTCCAGCAGCCAGGTCACCACGGGATCGCTCCCGTAATTGGCGCAGAGGTGGTCGGCGAACATCAGCCCGAAGTCGCCGGACATGATCTCGCGCGCGTGGATCATGGTCATCAGCAGGACCTCGGGCTTGCCGGTCTGGTCGACGTCCGGATCGCTGGAGAGGCGAACGCACCAGATGTCGCGACCCTCGTGCGACTGGCCGATCGACCACTTGGCCGAGATGCTCTGCGGGTATTCCGTGCGCAGGCTATCCAGGTAGGCGATGTTCTCGCTGTAGGTGTGCCAGCCGCCGAAACTGGTGTCCTTGTCCACGATCCGCGAAGCGTAATGTGCGGTGAGGTCCTCGTGGACGATCTCCAGCGGCAGGCCACTCGCGCGCAGCAGATCCATGGTCTCGGGAGTCGCCACGATCTCCGCGGCCACGCCGGGCTTGTGGTGCGCGATGTCCAGCTCGGGATTGGCGGCGAGGAAGGCCTCCCCGTCCTGCCCGCGGACCATGACCCGCACCAGCGAGTACTTCTCACTCGCCTGGGACTCGATGGCGTCCGACGCGGCGGCGAGGCCGCAGACCAGCAGCAACGGCACGCATAGGGCCGCCGGAGCAGTTCGCGTGAGGTGGGGCGGTCGCATGGGCTCCTCCAGGCAAGGGTAGGGGCGGGGCGACGCCGTCCGATCGGAACGTGCACCTGCTAATTGTACCACGTGCGGGGGCGATGTTCAATTTGCGGGGGTTGAGAAACGGAGACGGTGAGTAATTTACGCCTTGATATACCGGCTCTTCAAGCTGACAGACGAAGAAATCAAACTCGTTGAAGAAGGTTAGATTCTTTGGTTACCCGTTCGATGGCTTCCTGATTGTCCCGCCAGCGTCTGTCAACACCGCCGGGAACTGGCACTTGGCGATCGCTGAGCGCCGGATGCTCTTAGAGAACCGGGCCTCGTTCTTCAGCACCCGACTCGGATGCTTCTGTGGATTACCCCACCCCACGGACCTCCCGAGCTCGGCCTGGACGATTCGTATGGGCTCGAGTAGATTCGAATCGTTCGACACCACCACCGCCACGTCGAAGTCGCCGGTGAACCCATCACGAAGAAGATGGGCCGCGAGGTTCACGTCCGAGCGCTTTCCCTCTGTCTTGATGACATCGACCATCTTAGCCGGATTCACCGCAGATGGCATCGCCACCCCGTGGGAGAGGGAATGGCCTTCGTGGGTCGTCAGGTTCGGGATGGTCCGAAGTGCGCGGAGATACGCGGCCTGCTGACGATATTCCTGCGGGCGGTCGAGACCACATAATCACTTCAGCAGGAGCATGCGCCGGGCCTCCGAATAGCTGCCTGCCTCGATTCGATAGATGAAAACCCCCGACGGCAGCAGGCGACCATCGTCCCCACGTCCGTCCCAGAGGACCTGATGACGCCCGGGCGGCTGCTCGCCGTCGACCAGCAGCCGGATCCGGCGGCCGGCGAGATCGAAAATGGCGATCCGCACCGGTGAATCCGCGGCCAATCCGTAGGCGATCGTCGTGATCGGGTTGAAGGGGTTGGGGTAGTTTTGCACGAGGAAGTTGACGCCGGGCACGTCGCCCGGAACAGCCGATTCGTACGCTGCGCCAGGCATGGCCCAGAATCCCGCGCGATGGATGCAGGTCGCGCTGGACGACACTCCGACCGGCTGCGCCTGCCCGAGCGTTCCCTTCAGGCGGTAGTTCGGACCGGCGGCCGTCAGGGTGCCGCCCGCGCCCAGGACGGAGGACCGCAGGACCGCCGTCGCCCGCCCCTCGGCCGGCAGGCAACAGATGACCGCGACCATCACCGGTGCCAAGCGCACTGCCGCTATCGCGTGCCGGAATCCCGAACTGTTCATGGCCCTCCTCCCGTGGCCGAGTGGCCGGAAAACTCCCCGTCCGGATCGGTTCCGGACCGGGCGAGCGCGCTCCCCGCTACCACGGCCCGACGTGCGCCGTGGCGCCCGCGCTCATGTAGGTCAGGTCCTTGTCCAGGGTCAGGATCTCGGAATACGTCCCGCCCGGGAAGAAGAGGATCCGCCCGCCCGCGACGGCCATCGCCTGGGCCGCGGCGACGGTATAGAGCGGCCCGGTCACGCTGTTGGTAATGTTGCCGTAGGCGCGCGAGACCCACAGGGTGTTCGGCATGTACTCGTAGAAGCAGTTTCCGCCCCGGCCGAAGACGTTGTCGGGGCCCGGTGCGCCCCAGTCGAGCCGCCAGGCGGCCTGTTCCAGCAGGAGCCAGCGGATCGCGTCGACGTCCAGCCGCAGGTCCGCCGACCAGAGGGCGGCCGCGGCGCCGGCCACGTTCGGCGTGGAGTTGCTGGTGCCGTGCATGCCGTCGGGGTAGGCCACACCGGTGGTCCGGTCCGGGCCGACCAGGTCGGGCAGGACCATGCCGCCGTTGCTCGGGCCCTGGCCGCTGAACGTCTCGATCCGTCCCTCGTCGTAGTCCCCGATCGCGACCGCCCCGACGGCGATCACGTTCGGATGCGTGGCGTTGGCGGGCGAGGTGATCGAGCCGGTAGGCACTGGATACTCGATCGCGAAGCTCTTATCCGTGAAGATCTCGAACTCGGTGATCTCGCCGGAGGCCTTCAGGACGGCCAGACGGTACACCTGCAGCGTTCCGGTTTCGTTCAGCCACTCCAGGCCGTCGGTGCCCGGTTCGTAGCCGTTGCCGGCGATCAGCAGGACGTAGTTGCTGTCGAAGAGGTAGAGGTCGAGGTTGCACGGACCGCCCGAATTGTCCCACTGGATGCCGCAGCCCAGGAGCACCCCGTCCTCGACCTCGATGTCCATGTACCGGTCGCCCCGGCCGTCGAAGTCGTGCATGTTCGGCAGGGCGTCATCCGGAGCGAAGACGGCCTGGTAATGCGCCCGGGCCGTATTCCCAGCCGAGGTGAAGAACAGGATCCCCGCTTCGGCGGCCTGGTTGGCCAGATAGCAGGCGAAGCCGGTGTCGTCGTCCCACCCGCTGATGGTCCAGGCCACGGAATTGCTGAGGATGTCCACGTCGTTTTCGATGGCGTCCTCGATGCATAGGCCCCAGTCCGCGTCGTCGATCGGCTTGTACAGACGATAGGTTGCACCGGGCGCGTGGTCGAAGACGGCCTCCAGGCAGCCCGTGCCGTGCTCGCCATCGGATTCGAACTCGTGGTCGGAGTAGTTGATCGCCACGTACGAGGCGGGCGCGTCCCCGCTGGCCTGGGCGTCAGAGAGGCGTTCCCAGCCGCCGTCCAGCAGGCCCACAGTGATCCCGCTCCCGTCGGCGCCCCCGTCGCGGTAGGTGTCGCTGTGGACCAGCGGCGGGGCTTCGCCCGGAACGCTGCACCGGGTCCACGTCCGCGCCCGCTCCAGCGTGTAGCCGTCCGGCAGGGCGCGGGCCAGATCCGACAATCGCTCCGGCGGCACCAGCGCGTTGCGGAGGTAGCGCCAGGTCGTGCCCGCCGTGGCCCCGAACGAGGCCAGGAACTCCTTGCTGATCGGCGGCGCGTCCTGCGGACCGACGACCTTCGTCTCGACGCGTCCGTCCGCGGCCAGACGGACCCCGAAGCGCGCCAGTTCATCCCGCAGACCCTCGGTCGTCCAGGCGCGCGAGACCGCCGCCTGCTCGGCCCGGTAGAGGATGGCTGGCAAAGGGTTGTCCTTCGGCATGGTCGGCAGCGGACCGGGATCGGCCGGCGGCGGCACGTCCCGGGCCGGCAGTCGGCCCGGCGCCGCGGCGGTCAGCAGGAACGCGAAAAAGAGGCAGCAGAGCTCGCGTTTCATGGCCACCCCCCTACTGCAGGCTGACGAGCACGAGGACCAGTCCGCGTCCCTCGGGCAGGCGGCTCATGGCTTTGCCAATGACCGCTCCCTGGGCGCGCCCGTGGTCCTGGACCTTCATCGCGTGCCCCGGCACGGTCGACGTAGTGAGCAGGTCCCCCGGCACGATCGGACCGCCGTCCGCCGTGGCGTAGCAATAGACACGTCCGGTCAGGGCCACCGGATGGCTGCCGTCGGCCGCGGTCCCTTCGTGCCCCATGACCATGCCGGCCGCGATGCCGCCCGCGCCGCTGACAATTCCGGCCACGCAGCGGTCGTAGGGATGCCCGGCCAGCTTCAGGCGGCCCGGCAGGTCCGGATCGATCGCCACGACCATGCCCGGCCCGATGTCGGACCCGCCGGAAACGTCGAAGGGTTCGGCCAGGTCCGCGCCGCCGGTGATCTCGAGCGCATGGCACCGCGTCGTGCCGTCGACCTCCAGCTTCCGTGACGGAGCGGACACCCCGATGCCCACGTTGCCGCTCTCGTGGAAATAGACGGCACTCCCGGAGCCCGGGTCGAGGACCATCTGCCACGACGCGGTCGGAACGCCACTGTACATATAGGAGAGGGACGAGCGGACGCCGTCCGCCTCGTCCAGGAAGTTGATCGCCCCGAGCTTGAGGACCGAAGAGCCCCAGGCGCGTCCCTTCAACTCGAGCGTCGACGGCTGGTAGGCCGTATCGGAGGTCAGCCGCAGGTAGGCCCGGGTGGGGTCCCGCACCTCCAGCCGCCGGGCCGGGGAGACCGTGCCGATCCCGATCTCGGCGGTCTCGCCGATGATCATCGCTGTGGTCGGCGCCGCAGCCTCGCCGACGTAGAAGACGATCGAGGTGTGGCCGCTGGGCGCGCCGCTGCCGTCGTGCAGCGCCTGCAGGCGCAACGGCTTCTTGTTCGATTCCAGGGAGTGCGAAGCGACGATCGCCCCGTCGGCGTTCGTGTCGCGAACCTCCAACCACTGCTCGGGCGAGCCGGCGCGGCGCAGACCCAGCGCGCCGCCCACGATATCGAGCTTCGCGGCCGGCGCGGCCGTGCCGATCCCGATGTTGCCGGAGACGCCCGCGTACATGTCGTTGCCGAGGACGCACCAGTCGCCGTCGCTTGCGCCGCCCGTGCCCCCCGCGGCCGAGTCGGCAACTTCGGACCGGAAGGCGTAGGGCGTCGAGGTGACCCGCATACGCGGCTGCATCTCCGGGTCCTGGTCGACGGCCATGCCCAGCCACAGATCGTCGGAGTCGAACAGTCCCTCCGGAAACGCCTGGATCCGGCCGAGAAGCACTTGGAACAGGCCGTCGGCGACGTCGACGCCCGGGTGCAGTTCGCTCCAGAGCGGACCGCCGCCGGTGCTGTCGGGATAGATCGCGAACTGCAGGGCATGGGCGCCCTCGAGAGGGGTCCCCTCCGTATCAGTCAGGATACCCTGGTAGTTGATCGTCCCCGGGAAGCCGAGAGCGGAACCGGCGACAAGGATGGGCAGGACGAGCAGGAGACGGGCACAAGCGGCGACGGCTGGAATCATCGCGCACCTCCTGGATCGGAACGACCGGCGCCCCAAGGAACGGAAGCACCGCCGGTCGACTCGTAGAGAAGAGCAGGCGCCAGGGACTTTCGCAATATTTTCGCCTGATTCTACCATACTGATCGCCCGTTGTCAAAAAAAACAGCCCCTCTCGCCGCCGCCCACTGCCCGTTTGAACCGCCCCAGATCTTCCGGAGCCCCCGTCATGTGGGTACGGCCACCGCGGCCGCTTCCTCCCGCATCCCCCAGCACCGCCCCACGGATCCGTTGCTACGCGGACCTGCCCGTGACCGTCCTTGGGATTGCGGAGTCGCCCCCTCCCGACGAGAAACGGAATCCCATGCGTGCCCCTGGACCGCCTGTCCCGGCTGGTGACGCCGCCGCGGCGCCACAAGCACCGGTACTGCGGGGTGCTGGCGCCGAACGCGAACCTGAGGCAGGCGGTGACCGCCAGCGCGGGCCCGGCCGGGTCGACGCTGCAGGTGCTCGAGCAGGCGCGCGAGCGGCTGGCACTGCCGGCAGCCACGGTCGATCCCGACCCGCCGCCCGACGAGCGACGCAGCGCCCTGTCGCGGCCGCGTCCCGATGCTGGGCGCTGCTGCTGGTGCGCATCTACGAGTGCCTGCCGCTGCTGTGCCCGCGCTGCGGCGAACCCACGCGGATCATCGCGTTCGTGCTCGACCCGCCGGTGATCGAGCGGATCTTGCGGCACATCGGCGAGCCGACGCAGGCGCCCGCGGTTCAGCCGGCGCGGTCGCCGCAGCAGGGGGCGCTGGGGTTCGACCAGACCGCGCCGGGGGATCCTTGGCCGGAGATGGACCAGACGGTGGGGGCGGAGGACGCGGGCTGGGAG
>JACZKN010000207.1 GCA_014859985.1 Candidatus Krumholzibacteriia bacterium
ATCAGCACCACGGCGTCGGGCGCGAACTCCAGCAGCACCTGGCGGCAGGCGCCGCAGGGGGGCGTGGGTTCGGGGCCGTCGGCGCAGACGGCGATCGCCGCAAACGCCGTCTCGCCGTCGGCGACCGCGCGCACCACGGCGCTGCGCTCGGCGCAGATGGAAAGGCCGAAGCTGGCGTTCTCCACGTTGGTGCCCGGGTACACCCGGCCCGAGACCCCCAGCAGGGCGGCCCCCACCTTGAAGCGCGAGTAGGGCGAGTGGCTTCGGGCGCGCACGGCGCAGGCGGCCTCCACCAGGTTCTTCTCCTGAGCGGTCACGGACGGTCTCCCTTGTTCAGTTGCGGCAGGAAGCTGGTGCCCTGGCGGGGCGGCGGGCAGCCGAAGAAATCGGCGAAGGTCGCCGCCACGTCCATGAAGCCCTCGCGCACCCCCAGGGGCACGCCGGGCTCGCGGCCCACCAGGCGCGCCAGCAGGGGCACCTGCTCGCGGGAGTGGTCGGTGCTGGGCGTGGTGGGATCGTTGCCGTGGTCGGCGGTGATCACCAGCAGCTCGCCCGCGGGCTGCCGCTCCAGGAAACCGCCCAGCCAGGCGTCGCAGCGCTCGAGGCCGGCCTTCATGCCCGCCGGATCGTTGCGGTGGCCCCAGAGCATGTCGAAGTCCACCAGGTTCAGCAGGATCAGCTCGGGGCCGTCCGCCGGCAGGGCGCACAGCTCGTCCAGGCGCGCCATGCCCTCGGCGTTGTCCCTGGACTTGTAGGTCTCGTCGATGCCCACGCCGGCGTAGAGGTCGTAGATCTTGCCGATCGAGCGGACCTTGACCCCCGCCGCCTGCAGGACGGGCAGGATCAGGCCCGGCGGCGGCAGCACCGAGTAGTCGTGGCGGTAGGGGGTGCGCTCGTAGGCACCGGGGGGCCCGCTGAAGGGGCGGGCGATGACCCGGCTGACCGCGTGGGGCGGCACCAGCATCGCGCGCGCGACCTCGCACACCCGGTACAGCTCCGGCAGCGGGCATACCGCGTCGTGGGCGGCGATCTGGAAGACGCTGTCGGCCGAGGTGTAGACGATGAGCTTGCGCGTGGCCAGGTGCTCGTCCCCCAGCTCGGCGATGATGGCGGTGCCGCTGGCGGCCTTGTTGCCGATCACGCCCCAGCCGGTGCGGCGGGTGAACTCGCCCAGCACGTCGGCCGGGAAGCCGTCGGGGTAGATGGGGAAGGGCTCGGCCGTGACCAGGCCCATCAGCTCCCAGTGGCCGGTGGTGGAGTCCTTGCCCGCCGAGACCTCCTGCAGGCGGCCCCAGGCGGCCAGGGGCGCCGCGGTAGGCGCCACGCCGCCGATGCGGTGGAGGTTGCCCAGGCCCAGCCGGGCCAGGTTCGGGACCACCAGGCCTCCCATGGCCTCGGCCAGGTTGCCCAGGGTGTCGCTGCCCTGGTCGCCGTAGCGGTCGGCGTCCGGGGCGCCGCCCACGCCCAGGCCGTCCAGCACGATGAGGATGGCTCGCGCCATGGGGGTGCCGCTCCTTCGCTGCCGGCGCCGCGGACCTGCGGCGCTGCGGGATCACCCAAGGCTAGCTAACCCAAGGGTAGATCACCCAAGGGTAGTTGCGCCCACCGCGCCGCGTCAACCCAGCTTCCGCTTGCCTCGCGCCCGGCGCCGCTTACAATGTCGCCCATGGCCGGCGACCTCTTCCATCCCGACGCACCCGAACCGGAGCCCGCGGCCCCGGCGGAGCCGGCGTCCCCGGCCGGCCCCGTCCCCCTGGCCGACCGCATGCGCCCGCGCACCCTGGACGAGGTGGTGGGCCAGGAGGAGTTGCTGGGGCCCCGCGGCCCCCTGCGCCTGCTCCTGGAGACGGACAACCTGCCCTCGTTGCTGCTGTGGGGACCGCCCGGGTGCGGCAAGACCACCGTGGCCCGCCTGGCCGCCCGCCACACCCGCGCCCGTTTCCTGGAGTACAGCGCGGTGGCCGTCGGGTCGAAGGAGCTGAAGGCCGTCATGGGCGAGGCCCAGAAGCTCAAGCGCGCGGCCGGCACCCGCACCATCCTCTTCCTGGACGAGATCCACCGTTTCAACAAGGCCCAGCAGGACGCCCTGCTGCCCTGGGTCGAGCGCGGCGACGTGACCCTGATCGGCGCCACCACCGAGAATCCGAGTTTCGAGGTCAACAGCGCGCTGATCTCGCGCACCCGGCTGTTCGTGCTCAAGCCCCTGGACCCGGCGGCGGTGCGCACCCTGCTGGAACGGGCCCTTGGCGACGAGCGCGGCCTGGCCGGGGCGCTGGCGTTGACCGACCAGGCCCTGACCGCCCTGGCCAGGCCGCGCTCGTCGCCAAGGGCCCGTTCCAGCAG
>JACZKN010000208.1 GCA_014859985.1 Candidatus Krumholzibacteriia bacterium
TGCGCCGCCGACGCCGCGGACCCCGACTTCGCCGGCGCGGCCGCCCGCTCCCGCACGGTGGCCGAGAATCTCCAGTCCTACACCATCGAGGCCTCCATCGCGGTCGCCTCGGGCGTGACGGGGATGGGCTCGGCGATGACCATGGACGTCTCGCTGCGGTCGGCCGCCGTGTGGCCCGACCGCCTGGCCAACCGGCAGGAGGGCACCGGCTTCGTCGTGGACCTGGGCACGGGGCCGGGTGGGTCGTGGCTCCACGTCGGGCAGCTGGGCACCGTCTACCTGGGCCCTGCGGCCACCCTGACCCGGGATCTCGAGGGGGCGGGCCAGTTCGAACTGAGCGCCGAGAAGGTCTACAACTTCTACGCCGGCCTGGCGGACTACGTGCTGCCGGCCGAGCCCGCGGCCGTGGGCGAGCCCGCGGTCGAGACCCTGACGGTGGGCGGCAAGGAGATCCGTTGCCTGGTCTTCACCATCCCCGCGGAGGACGGCGAGCCGACCGAGGGCCAGGTGCTGCGGGGCGAGGGACGCGCCTGGTACGACCCGGCGTCGGGCCTGCTGCTGAAGTCGCAGCGGGAGATCCGCACCGTGCAGCAGGGCAACCCCATCACCCAGACCCAGACGGCGACGGTCGACCGCTTCACCCTCGACCAGCCCGTTGCGGACGAGCGCTTCGTCTTCGCGGCGCCGGCGGGAGTGCGCACGGTGGACGACCTGGACAAGCTGACCAACCCCGATTCCATGGCCGGCCAGCCGGCCCCGGACATCACGCTGACCGGCTTCGACGGGACCACGACCAGGATCAGCGACCTGCGGGGCAAGGTGGTGTTCCTCAACTTCTGGGCCACCTGGTGCCCGCCCTGCCGCATCGAGATGCCCCACATCCAGACCATCTACGAGGAGCTGGAGCCCGCCGGCGAGGTGGTTTTCCTGGGGGCCAGCAGTGAGCCCAAGGGCACGGTCGAGGCCTTCCTGGCCAAGAACCCCTACACCTTCCCGATCGTGGGGGTGGGGGAGCAGGACGTGGCGGTCACCTACCGCACCCAGAGCATCCCGGCCATCTTCGTGATCGACAAGGACGGCGTGATCCGCGCCCACCTGGTGGGGGCGCAGTCCGAGGAGCAGATGCGCCGGGCCCTGGCCAAGGCCGGCATCGGCGGCTGAGCGCGGCTACTCGACGCGGTGCAATTCGACCCGCCGGTTGCGGGCGCGGCCCGCCGGCGTGGTGTTGTCGGCGACAGGGAAGTCCTCGCCGTAGCCGACGGCGGTGATCCGGCCCCACGGGATGCCCCGCTGCACCAGTGCGTCGCGCACGGCCGAGGCCCGCCGCTGGGACAGGTCGAGATTGGCCTCGGCGGGACCGATCGCGTCGGTGTGGCCGCGGATCTCGATCCGGGCGCCATTGCTGGCCGCCAGGGCGGCGGCGAGGGTGTCGATCAGGGGCAGGGACGCGGCCGCCAGGCGGGCGCTGCCGGACTCGAAGGAGACCGACTCGAGGACGACGGTCTGGCCGGGCAGCGGCAGGACCGAGGGCGCCACGACCGGGGCCACCGGCGGCGGCGCCGGCGTGGCCGGGACGCAGCCGTCGGCGTCGACCACGGCGCCGGCCGGGGTGTCGGGGCAAAGGTCGCGGTCGTCGGGGACGCCGTCGCCGTCGTGGTCCAGGTCGGGGCAGCCGTCCTCGTCCTGGAAGCCGTCGAAGTCTTCCGGTTCGTCGGGGCAGGCATCGAGGGCATCGACGATCCCGTCGCCGTCGTTGTCCGGGTCGGGGCAGCCGTCCTCGTCCCGGAAGCCGTCGAAGTCCTCCGGTTCATCGGGGCAGGCGTCGCGGGCGTCGGGGATCCCGTCGCCGTCGTTGTCCGGGTCGGGGCAGCCGTCCTCGTCCTGGAAGCCGTCGAAGTCCTCCGGTTCGTCGGGGCAGAGGTCGCGGCCGTCGGGGATCCCGTCGCCGTCGCGGTCCCGGCTGCCGAACCACCAGGTCACGCCCAGGAAACCCGCGACGCTGGCGGTGTTGGCGTCCACGAGCTCCGGACCCCACAGCGCGCTGAGTCCCACATTGTCCTTGATGTTGTCGGGCATGGTCTGCAGGCGGCCACCCAGGGTCAGGGCCCAACTCTCCCCCAACGCGAAGTCCACGCCCAGTTCCAGGCCCAGGGTCAGGTCGGTGCCCTCGAGTTCGACGGCGTCGCCGTTGCTGTCGAAGCCGCGGGCGGGATCGCCCGAGGGGAACCGGCCGACGTCCTGCCCGGTCTTGTCCACGACCTTCCAGCTGCTGAGGCCGATTCCCGCGCCGAGGAAGGGCTGCAGCCTCGACCCGGCGGCGAACCTGCGCTGCAGGCGCAGCATGGGTTGCAGCGTGGGGGTGTAGAGGGGCGCACCCGCCGTGCCCGACCAGCCCACGTCGCCGCCGTCGGGAGTGCCCACGCCGGGACGCACGTAGCCGTAGCGCAGGGCAACCTGCAGGGTCCACTGAGGGGAAAGACCACGGTTGAGGTTGATGCCGCCGAACTGGTCGATGGTGCTGTCGTCGCGCTCGCCGCCGGTGAGCTTCCAGAGCCCGCCTTCGAGGCCGAGACCCCAGCGGCCGGCCGTGTCGACGGCGGCGGACGACGCCCCGGCCGCAAACAGGCCGACCAGGACGGCCAGGCAACCTGCCGCGCGGGCCAAGGGTCTGCTCGGAGCCGCGGCCATGTCCGTCCTCCATGTCGTCAGCGTGTGGCCTTGCCGGGGTGAACAGGGAGTGTAAGCCGTACCGGATTGCGGCGCAAGGTACAAGCAACTTGCAGCAGAACGAAAACAGCCGCGCGGACGCGGCTGTTTCCAAGCTGTCCAGGGTCACCCGGGGCCGTGGAGGCTAGGCCTGATGCAGGTTCCGGTCGGTCAGGGGCTTGAACGGATGGGGACCGGAATCCCCGCCGCCGCCCGGGATGTCGTTGTAGTTGCCGAACACGCCGAAAGCGATGTCCCGCGACGCCAGCACCGGTTTCTGATAGGTCTTCTTCTTCATCATTCCCCTCACTGGTGTTCCGTGACCCCCCATGAAGCCCTACGATTATAAATGAATCAGCCCCATATGTCAATTCCAGCGGCTCAACTAATTTTCGGCCCCGTGCTGGAGGCCGTAGAGGCGGGCGTAGAGGCCATCGATGGCCATAAGTGATTCATGGTCACCGGATTCCACGATCCTGCCACCGTCCAGGACGAGAATCGCGGCCAGGTCCCGGACCAGGGAAAGGCGGTGGCTGATGACCACGGCGGTGCGGCCGGCCATCAGTTCCTTCATGGTCTGGCGCAGGCGGTCCTCGGCCGCGGCGTCCAGGGCGCTGGTGGGTTCGTCCAGGACCAGCAGGCCCGGATCCCGCAGGAAGGCCCGGGCCAGCGCCACCCGCTGGCGCTGGCCGCCACTGAGGCGCTGCCCCCGTTCCCCGCAGGGGGTGTCCAGGCCCGCGGGCAGGTCGGCGGCGAAGTCGAGGACGCCCGCGCGGCGGGCGGCGGCCTCGACCGCGGCGTCGTCGGCGCCCGAGAGCCCGAACCGGATGTTGTCCCGCAGGCTCAGGTCGTAGAGCACGGGCTCCTGGGCCACGTAGGCCATGCGCGCCCGCAGCGTGGCGAGCTCGAAGCCGGCGTACGGGGCGCCGTCCAGCAGCAGGCGGCCGCCCGCTGGCGGGAACAGGCCCAGCAGGAGCCCCACCAGGGTGGTCTTGCCCGCCCCCGAGGGCCCCACGATGCCCACCCACTGCCCCGGCGCGATGGTGACGCTGACGCCCGCGAGCACCGGCCGGTCCCCCGCTTCCGGATAGCTGAAGGTGACGTCCTGCAGTTCCAGGCTCGCCGCGCCGTGCACCGGCGGGGGCACCGGGGCTCCCGGCACCCGTTCCGGGGTGACCGCGAGGATCCCCTCGATCCGTTCGGCCGCGGCCACGGCGCCCTGGGCGGCGGCGTACAGGTTGCCCAGGGAGGACAGGGGCATCGCCACGCGGAAGACCAGCAGCAGGAACGCGACCAGCTCCCCGTGGCTCATGCCGCCGCGGGCCACCATGGTGAACCCGGTGACGACCACCGCGATCAGGCACAGCCAGACGCTGAACTGCATGGCCGATTCCAGCATCGCCCCGAGCCAGGCGCGCCGGTTGCCGGCCTCGCGGTAGGCGCCCAGCCGGCCCCCGAAGCGCTCCAGCTCGTGGATCTGGGCGTTGTAGACCTTCAGGGTGCGGATCCCGGCGACCACCTCCTGGACGTGGCTGCTGAGGTTGCCCATCTCCTCGTACATGCGCCGCGAGAGCCGCTGCAGGCGGCGGCCCGAGACCTCCAGCATGAGGATCGTCGCCGGGATCAGCAGCAGGACCACCAGGGAGAGGCGGACGTCGATCCGCAGCATCAGGATCAGCGCCAGGACCAGGGTCAAGAGGGCCCGGATCAGGCCGACGAGGCCGCCGGTCAGGACGTACTGGATGCTGCCCACGTCGCCGGTGATCCGGCTGGAGAGGTCGCCCGCGCGCTGGCCGGTGAAGAACAGGGCCGGCAGCTCGAGCAGGTGGGCGTAGAGCCGGCGGCGCAGTTCGGTCACGACGCCCAGGCCCAGCCGCGCCGAGACGACGGCGAACAGGAAGGTCCCCGCGAGCTGGGCCGCCAGCAGGCCCAGGAGGGTCAGGATGGCGGCGCCGCCCGGACGCACGGGCGCCGGCCCGCCCAACGCGTCCACCAGCCTGCCGGCGGCCAGGGGCACCGCGAGGCTCAGGGCCGTGGACGCGAGCATCAGGCCCATGGCCAGCGTCAGGTCCAGCCGGTGCGCGGCCAGCAGCCCGCGGTAGCGCAGCAGCACCGTCAGTTCGAGACCGCTGGGGCGGCGGGCATCGTTCCGCGACACGGGATTCCTTCCTGGCGACGGGGCTGGTCGGGCCTCGCTTGCTCCTGCCGTCGGATCTTGTATCATGTGCCGCATCCCGGATACGGGAAATTTCCCGGGACCGCAAGCGGCGCCGAGCCGCCGCGGCCCATCGACCCGGAGGACCTGCCGATGCCCACGAACCGCTTTCGCCGCCCCCTCATGACGCTCGCCGCCGTCCTTGCGTGGGCCGCGGCCTCCGTCGCCCCTGCCCAGGAGGATCCGGTGCAGCTCCTGTTCATCCACCATTCCGTCGGCGGCGCGCTCCTGGCCGACGCCGGCCCCGTCAGCGGCGGCGGGCGCGACAGCGGCGAGCGCTGCATCTACGTCAGCCACCCCGAAGGCGGCGGGCTCCGCAGCGACCTCGAGGCCGCGGGCTTCGCGGTCAACGAGGCCTCCTACGGCTCGACGGTGGGCGAGGACACGGACATCTGCCACTGGCGCCGCAAGTTCAGCGAGCAGATGGACCTGGTCCTGCGCACCCGCCGCCAGGACGAGCTGCTGCCCGACGGCGTCACCAACCAGGTGGTGGTCTTCAAGTCCTGCTACCCCAACAACGGCTTCGTCGCCGAGGGCGGCGAGCCGGGCGACCCCGATGCCTGCGAGCGCACCGTGGCCAACGCCATGGCGGCCTACCGGGCGCTGCTGCCGGAGTTCGCCGCGCACCCGGAGGTGCTGTTCGTGGCGGTCACCGCCCCGGCCCAGGCCGAGCCCCGACCCGTCGGCCTGAAAGCCAAGGTCAAGGCGCTGTTCGCGGGCAAGCCGCGCGAGGCGGACCTCGCACGCTCGTTCAACGGCTGGCTGGCCGACGCGCAGAGGGGCTGGCTGGCCGACTACCAGGGCGGCAACGTGGTCGTGTTCGACTACTACGACGTCCTGACCGGCCACGGGCGCAGCAACTGGTCGGTCTACCCCACCTACGACGGGCGGGACAGCCATCCCAGCATCGAGGGCAACCGGGCCGCCGCGGCGGCGTTCGTGCCGTTTTTGCAGCAGGCCCTCGCGCGGCACCGGAACGCCGCCGGCGGCAGCACCTGAGCCAGGGCGGGGCTTCCGGCGCGCCCGGACCTCGTCTGCCGGAGTCGCGCCGTGAAACTGGCGATCTGCTCCCAGGGTGAACTCTTCGGCGGGGTCGAGCGGCACATCCTCGACCTCTGCCGCTATTGGGTGCGCGAGGGCGTGGGCGAGCCCCTGGTGATCCTCTTCCACGACCGGACCCTGGCAGCCATGCTGCGGGACCAGGGCATCACGCCGGCCGTGGTGCGGGGGCGCCACCGCTACGATTGGTCGCTGGTGGGCCAGGTGGCCCGCCTGCTGGCGGATCGGCAGGTGGAGGTGGCCCACGCCCACGGCTACAAGGCGACCATCGCCTGCGGCCTGGCCGCGCGGCGGGCCGGCTGCAAGGTGGTCAAGACCGAACACGGGCGGCTCGAGGCCACCCCGGCCCGGCCCCTGGCCTGGGTCAAGTCGCGGTCCAATTTCCGCCTGGAGCAGGCGGTGACCCGGCGCCTGGTCGACCACGTCTGCTACGTCACCGAGGACATCGCCCGCTTCTACGCCGGGCGCCACCGGGGCCTGGCCCGCTCCACCGTGCGCAACGGCATCGACCCGCTGCGGCGCGCGGACTACGCGCGTCCGCCGGACCTGCCCGCCGACGCCTTCAACATCGGCATCGTCGGCCGGGTCACCCCGGTCAAGGGGATCCCGCTCGCGGTGCGGGCCCTGGCCCGGGACGACGTGCCGCGCGACTGCCGGCTGCACGTGATCGGCAGCGGCCCCCAGGAGGCGGAGGTCCGCCGGACCGCCAGCGCCGCCGGCGTGGCCGACCGCGTGCACGTGCTGGGCTTCCGGGCGAACATCTACGACTACCTGGCGCACCTGGACCTGCTGCTGATGCCCTCGTACCACGAGGGCCTGCCCTACACCCTGCTGGAGGCCTGGAGCCTGGGCTGCCCCCTGGCGGTCTCGCGGGTGGGGGGGCTGGCCGAGGTCCTTTCTCCGGGCCCGGCGACGGGCGCCGTCGAGGAGCGCCGCCAACTGCGCGCCGAGGTGGCGCTGGGCCAACCGGCCGGAGGC
>JACZKN010000003.1 GCA_014859985.1 Candidatus Krumholzibacteriia bacterium
GGCCGGGGGGAGAGGGGTGGCCACGCCAGAATGGTCGGTGAAGGACAACGGCAGGCGACAGCCCGCCACCAGACCATCGGATCGCGTTGACGGACACCGGATGGAAACGGAATCGACGCTCGAACCCGGCCAGGTTTGAAAGAATCGAAAGAACGATGGAGTGGAGAGCACGGAGATCGGCGTCGCACGCATAGCGTCTAGATAGAACAAATTATGGAATTAGGCCCGCGGGGGGGAAGGAGACCGAGACCGCACTGTTGGCCTTTCCGGCCCCATGAGAAGCAAGATTTGCAAGTCTTGGGAGCTTCGTTGAGGGCCGGACGCGGCACCATGCGGGAGAAAGCGATGAAATTCGGCGACATTCGCCACACCGTGGTCACAGCGATCTTCTCCGACGATTCCCTGTCCGGCCTCCTGATGCTCAAAGGCGGCAATGCCCTGGAACTGGTCCACGGCGTGATCCACAGGGGGTCGTTGGACATCGATCTGGCAACGCCGGAAGACCTGGGCGATGCGGGCGAAGTCGAGCGGCGTCTGTTCGCCGCGCTACGCGGTGGGTTCGGCGCGGCCGGATTCGCAGTGTTCGACGAGAGATTCGGTCCACGGCCGCGGGTGCTTGGACCCAGCAAGCCGCCGACATGGGGTGGGTACCTGGCGGAGTTCAAGTTGATCGCCCGCGACGATGCCCGCCGCCTGGGTGGGGACATCGGCAGGATGAGGCGCGAAGCCCAGGCCATCGGACCAGGCCAACAGCGGACCTTCCGGATCGAGATCAGCAAGTTCGAGTACTGCGCGGCCGGCATGGCGGCCGACGTCGGCGGCTGCGTCGTCCGGGTGTACACGCTGGAGATGTGTGCGCTCGAGAAGCTGCGCGCCCTCTGCCAGCAGATGGACGAGTATCCGTACACGGCTGGCGCCCGGCGTCCGCGAGCCCGCGATTTCTACGATATCCAAGCCATCGTCGAGCGGGGGAACGTCGACTTGGGTACAGCCGCCAACCTCGAGCTGTGCCGGGCGATCTTTGCGGCGAAGGACGTGCTCCCGGACCTGCTTGGCATGCTCGCGGCGACGCGGGAGTTCCATAGGCCCGATTGGGACCAGGTCCGCTTGACGGTGCCGGGGCGGCTCATGGATTTCGACTATTACTTCGACTACGTCGTCCGCCTGGTCGTCCCCAAGCTACAGGCCCTCTGGATGAAATAGCCGCCAGCCCGCGTCGTAAGCGGGCTCGACGAGGCCGTGCTGCAGGTAGAAGTCGACATCCAGGCCGCGGGCGCGCAGCGGCTCGTAGGCGGCCGCGGGATAGCCTGCGCGCTCCATGAGAAACCCGATGGCCTGGTGGTAGGGGTAGACGTAGTCGAGGGCCGCCAGGATCTCGACGAGTTTCGCCGGGGAGGCGCGCTCGCGGGCCTGCCGGTAGGCGTCGAGGACGGCGAACACGCCCCCGGCATAGACGGGCCGGACGACGATGTCGACCAATGTGCGCTCCAGTCCGGTGGCCTCCAGGTGCTCGCCGGACGGCCCGTCGACGGCGCCGACCTGCAGGCGGCCGGTGTTCTTGCCGCTGAGGATGACGGCCCGGCCTCCGTCCCAGGTGAAGACATACCCCGATTCGCGCTGCCGGCGCGAGAAGGCGAAGTCCAGGCGGTCCTGGGTCAGGTGACCTGCAGAGCGCGGCTTCGGCGACTGCTCCTTGTTCACGTAGATCACCTGCGGCACCTGGTCGAGGAGCCCGTGCAGGGACAGGGCCGTCCCGTGGGAGAGGTAGGCCGCGGGCCGCAGGGACAGGGCCACCTCGTACGGGGACGGCGTTCCCCAGGCATAGCGGACCTCGCCGCGGTACTTGGGGGACTTGATCTCCAGCTTGTGGAGCCGGCCCTCGGCCTCCAGGAAGCGGATGAAACGGGACGGCGTGGCGGATCTGGGCAACTGCCATGCTGCCGGGGGCGTGGCGAACAGGGATTCGAGTTCGCGCCGCTTGAAGACGGATCTGCGGGCGTCACCGACGTGGCGGAGGATCTCTTCCCGGGCCTGGTCGAACGTTCGAGGCATGCGATCCTCCACCACGATATTAGGTATATATACCTTATATCATCGCAGAACGGAAGTCAAAGCGGCATTTCATGATCATCTAGGTATATATACCTAGATGATCGCTAAACGATCCAGGCCAGTGCTGAAAGACCGGGAAATGCTCACACAGGGACCTTGCCGGCCCGATCCCCCCCGA
>JACZKN010000030.1 GCA_014859985.1 Candidatus Krumholzibacteriia bacterium
CCCTGGCGCGCGGACGAGGCACCGCCCCACGCCGTCGTGCTGCTGCAGGTCCCGGTCGACGCGGAAGGCGCCCGCCGCGCCGCCGAGCTGGGCGAGCGCTTCGTCGCCGCCAGCGAGCTGCAGCGGGCCCTCGGCGGCTCCCTGGGCCCGAATCTCGCCGGCCAAGGCAGGCTGCGCGTCACCTGGGCCAACGGCCTGATGGCGGCGCCCCGCGACGCCCTGGTGCTGTGCGAGGCCGCCGACGGCTTCAGGCTGTGGGGACGCACGCCCAACGCGCTGCTGTACGCGGCGCTGACGGACGTGGGACTGGGGCACTTCGAGCGGGCGCGCCGCCATCTGCTGCGCGCCGCTGCCCTGGGCGACGAGCACATCGCCTTCCTCTACGATCCGGGCCAGATGGTCGTCCCCCTGCAGCTGGTGCTGCAGAACAAGGAGGCCTTCGTGGACTGGACCGTCAGCCGCCTGGGCGGGGACCTCTCGGCCCAGGAGGTGGGTGGGCTGCAGGAGATGTTCTTCAACCTGCTGAGCATGGCCACGGGCCGGCCGGTGCAGGCGCTGGCCGAGGGCAGCCGCGCCGTGGCGCCGGGGCGGCGCGTCCCGCCGGACACCACCGGAAGCGGGCGGTGATCGGCGGCTGACCTGGACCGGAAGCGGAGCGGAACGTGGAGCCTGCGCTGGGGAAATTCGCGGCCTGCCTGCTGGTCACCGCCGTTTCGGCCGGCGTCCTGGTCGCCCTGCGCGGCCGTCCCCGGCAGGAGCGCTGGCTGCTGCGGGCCGCGGCCGTGGCCTGGGCGCTGCGGCTGGCCGGGGCGCTGGCCCTCTACACCTTGGCCCCGCACCTGGTCCGCTTCTCCGACGCCGTCGCGTTCTACCATCCCGAGACCCGGGCGCTGCTGTCGGGCCAGCTGCCCTACAACGGGTTCGCCACCAGCTACTCGCCCCTGTTCCACCTGCTGCTGGCCCCGGCGCTGCTGGTCTGGCCGTCGCCGGGGGCGATCGTGGTGTTCATGCTGCTGGCCGAGGGTCTGCTGGTGGCGTCGCTGGTGCGCGCCGACCGGGCCGACGGGCGGGGTCTGGACGGCAGCCGCACGGCCTGGCTGATCGTCACCTCGCCCCTGCAGGTCTACTGGGTGGGGATCGGCGGCTACAACAGCATCCTCATCGCCACCGGCGCCGTGCTGGCGCTGTTGGCCGCGCGCCGCGGCCGGAACCTGGCCGCGGGCGCCTGGGCCGCCCTGGCGTTCCTGGGCTGCAAGGCCCTGGGCGTGCTGGCCTGGCCGACCGTCGTCGCCTACCGGCCTGGCGGCGGGCGGCGGCGGGCGCTGCCCCTGCTGCTGACGGTGCTGCTGCTGGCGGGCGCGGGCCTGCTCGGCCTGGACGTGCTGATGCCGGTGGACCGGGAAGCGGGTCGGTGGGCCGGCGGCAACGTGTGGGTGGTGGCCGCGTCCCTGGTGCCGGCGCTGTACCGCTCCCCCGCGGCGGCCGCGGCGTCGGCGCTGCTGACCCTCGTGGCCTTCGGCCTGGGCACCTGGCGCTTCTGGCGAAGCCGCAATGACGCTGCCCGGACCGGCGCCGACCGCTTCGCCGCGGCCATGGCCCACCTGGGCTGGATGTTCGCCGTCTTCCTGGTGCTGAGCCTCAAGAGCATGGCCATGTACCTGCCCATGCTGGCGCCCTTCGCCGCCCACGTGCTGGTGGGCCGCAGCGGGGGCCGGCTGCGCCCCCTGCTGCCCTGGTTCGCGCTGGGCGCGCTGGCGACGGTCGGCATCGAGTCGCGCTGGCTGCCGGACATGATCGCCAGCCGGCACCTGGTGACCACCGGCACGGGCGCGCTGGTGCTGGCGGCCGAACTGGCCAGGATGCTCAGCCTGGTCGCCATCGCCCGGGCCTGCTGGGCCGCCATGGGCACGGCGGCGCCGCCCCGCGGCCGGCCGCCGGAGGCGGGCTAGTCCGCGGCACGCAACTTTTCCCTGCGCACCGGGGTAGGAGCGTGCTAATACTGGTCGCCTCTGCACCCGGCAAGCACGGTACGGACACCGCTCCAGCCCCCGGGAGGGGAGCCATGACCTGGACACGACGCGATTTCCTGAGGACCTCCGCCGCCGTCGGCGCCGCC
>JACZKN010000209.1 GCA_014859985.1 Candidatus Krumholzibacteriia bacterium
GTCCAGGCGCCCCAGGGGACCGGCCGTGGCCAAGGCCGCCAGGCCACCCAGCAGTTGCCCGCCCCGGTGCACACCCAGCCACAGGGGCCGCGTGCCGGGACGGTGGCGGGCGAGGGTCGTGATCCAGAAAGGGCAGTGGCAGGCGTCGGCGGCGGGGTCGGCGTCCAGCAGTCCGGCCCAGCCGTCCGGCGGTTCGTGGACCAGGACGGCCTGCACCGCGGGTTCCTAGAAACCGCCGTCCTGGCGCACGGCCAGGGCGGGGCGGTCCAGCAGATCGGCCAGGCGGGCGCGCAGGGCGGCCACGTCGCCGCTGGCGGCCAAGGCCAGCAGGTCGGGCAGGGCGGCGGCCGTCCGGCCCGGGTCCTCGCGGCGCGGCTCGGCGCGCCGGATCAGCGGGTTGCCGCTGGCGATGAGCTCCTCGTCCGGCTCGTGCAGCACCTCGTGCAGGCGCTCGCCCGGGCGCAGGCCGGTGATGCGGATGCCGGGGCCGTCGTCCCCGCCGGCGGGGTCGTAGCCCGAGAGCACGAGCAGGTTGCGCGCGAGCTCGAGGATGGGCACGGGATTGCCCATCTCCAGGATGTAGGTGGCGCCGGGCTCGCCCAGCACCATGGCCTCGATCACCAGCAGCGCCGCCTCCTTCATGGTCATGAAGTAGCGGGTCATCTGGGGGTCGGTGATGGGCAACGGCAGGCCCTGGCGGATGCGGCTCATGAAGAACGGGACGACCGAGCCGCGGCTGCCCAGCACGTTGCCGAAGCGCACGGTCATGAAGCGGGTGCCGTTGCCCTGGGCCGCGGCGTGGCGCACCAGCTGCTCGGCCAGCTTCTTGGTGGCCCCCATGACGCTGGCGGGCATCACCGCCTTGTCGGTGCTGATCAGCACGAAGCGCCCGGCGCCGACCGTGCGGGCGAAGGCGATGAGGTTGGCGGTGCCGCCCACGTTGACCGCGACCGCCTCCTCGGGATTGTCCTCCATCAGGGGCACGTGCTTGTGGGCGGCCGCGTGCAGGATCAGGTCCGGCCGCAGGCGGCCGGCCAGCACCTCCATGCGTGCGCGGTCGCGCACGTCCGCGATCACGCTCACCAGCTCGGTGGCGCCGCGCCGCGGCTCCAGGTCCCCGGCGATCTCGAAGAGGCTGTTCTCGCCGCGGCCCAGCAGGATCAGCTCGCGAGGACCCAGGGGCAGCAGCCGGCGGCACAGCTCGCCGCCGATGCTGCCGCCGGCGCCGGTGACCAGCACCGAGCGCCCCTGCACCACGGCGCGGGCGTCGGCGTCCTTGAAGTCCACCGATTCGCGGCCGAGCAGGTGCTCCGGCTCGACGCCGCGCACCTGGGAGAAGTGCACGTCCCCCAGGATGATGTCCCTGAGCCCGGGCACGATGAGGAAGGGCAGGTCCGCGCGGCGGCTGAGGATCACCAGGCGGCGGATCAGGCGGCCGCCGGCCGAGGGGATCGCCAGCAGCACCTCCTGGGCCCGGACCTCGCCGGCCACCCGCACCAGGTCCTCGCTGCCGCCCAGCACGGGCAGGCCGCAGACCTCGGTGCCCTGCAGGCGTTCGTCGTCGTCCAGGAAGCCCACCGGCTCGACCGGCAGCTTGTCGCGCTGGATCTCCCTGACCAGGGACTGGCCCGCGACACCCGCGCCGACGACCAGCAGGCGGGGGCGCGCGCCGTCCTTGCGGTCGCGTGCGTCGTCAGCGTGCATTGCCGTCCCCGTCCGCGGCCGCGGCGGCGGCCGCCAGCCCGCGGCTCAACGCACCACCGCCAGGGTGCGCAGTTCGGTGGCGCCGCGCCAGGTGATCCGCACGACGTAGAGCCCCGTCGCCACCGGCGCTCCCACCCGGTTGCGGCCGGACCAGAAGCCGGTGGCGCCCGCCACCCGCGTGTCCTGGTAGACGAGCTGGCCTTCCACGTTGTAGATGGCCACCTCCGCCGGGTCGGCGACGGTGGCGGCCAGGCCGCCGATCCCCAGGGGTTCGCCGGCGGGGTTCCAGGGACTGGGGTACAGGTACGCGCCGGCCAACACCGTCCCGCCGTCGCCGCCGCCGCCGCCGTCGGTGGGCGTCACCAGGGCGGCGCCGCGGTCGCCACTGACCAGCACCCGCCGGCTGCCGGGATCGGCCACGACCTTGCGGTAGACGAAACCGGGCAGCGGCGCGATGACGTTGGGCGAGTAGAGGGTGCCGTAGGAGGGGTTGCCCACGTAGTTCATGAGGTCGAGCCAGGCGTCCACCACGGGCGCGTCGTCCACCAGACGCACGCGGTTCAGGCCGTTGAGGGTGACGACCCACAGGTCGCCCTCGCGGCCGGTGGCCAGGTCGTAGACACCGCCCCCGAGCAGGCCTTCCACCTGGGGGCTCTGCTTGACGTTGAGGAAGTCGGCGACCGAGGAGACGTAGCTGAACTGGGCGTCGTAGAAGAAGCGCACGACGCCGTCCCCGCCGCACCAGATGCTGCCGTCGGGCCCGCCGGCCAGGGCCTTGGCCTGCTTGGGGTCGTTGGCGGCGCCGGGGAACACGTCGACCGGGGCGTCCCAGCGGTCGTCCGACGGGTCGGACCAGGTCAGGGGGTCGTCCGGGCCGGCGGCGTCGCCGTTGACGTCCCAGCGCACCAGGCCCGTGCCTTCGACGGCGAACCAGATGACGTCGGGCCGCTGGACGTAGGCGTCCCACACCGTGGGGCCGTCGCCCAGGCCGCCCACCCCCGAGGGCAGGTCGATCCAGTTGGCGGGGTCGCGCCAGCGCGCCGGGTCGGTCAGCACCTCCACCTTCACCGCGTCCTGCCAATCGTGCAGCACCAGCAGCGGACCGCCCGGATGGGCCACCAGGTTGACGACGCCGCGGCCGCCCAGGCCGCTGTCGGTGGTGCGCACCGGGTCGGTGCGGCCGGTGGCCGGGTCGTGGCGCAGCAGGCCGCCCGAGCCGTACTGGCAGGCCCAGACCGCACCGTCGGCGGTGGCGGCCATGGCCAGCATGTTGCCGCTGTGGTTGATCAGGCCGGAGGAATCGTTGGCGTCCGAGGCCAGCGCGAAGACGTTGGTCCAGCCGCCCTCGCCCAGTCCGCCGAAGCCCTGGCCGGTGAACGAGCCGATCCAGGCGCGGCCGTCGCGGCCGAAGGTCAGGCCCTCGGCGGTGCCCACGATGGTTCCCTGGTCCAGCTGCCAGGTCTGCCAGCCGGTGCCGCCGTCGCCGCGGGCGTACCAGGCGAACGCGGACGTGCTGCCCATGCCCGCCTCGGCGTAGCGGCCTGCGGCCCACAGGTCGGTCCCGCCGGCCAGGGCCAGGGCCGTGGCGTACGGCGTCGGCACGCCCACGAAGGCGCTGCCCGTCCACCGGGAGACGATGCCCTGCCCCTGGCCGTTGAGGCCCAGGGTGTGGAGCGCACCGTCCACCCACGCGATGCGGCTCACCCACTGGCCGGGCGAGCCCAGCCGGATCCAGGCGCCGGCGCCGTCGTCCCAGGTGTAGACGCCGCCGTTGCCGCCGGCGACGAGGGTGCCGTCGGGAGCGAAGGCCAGGGCATTGATCGCCGGGTCGGTCAGACCGGCGTTCTGGTCGGTGAAGACGTTGCCGGCGAAGCGCGAAACGCCCACGCCGCTGCCGAACCAGACCGCGTCCTCGCCGACGGCGATGGCATTGACCCGGTTGGCGATCAGTCCGTCCCGCTCGGCGGTGTAGGTGGCGCCGGCGATGCCGTTGGTGATCACGCCCACGCCGGCATCGGTCACCGCGTACCAGACGCGCTCGGCGTCGCCCACCACCGCGCCGTCGACGGCGCTGATGTCCAGGCCCGCGAGGTTGCCGGTGTACTGGCGGAAGGTCGGCGTGCCGCCCGGGTCGGCGACGCGGGTCAGGCCGGCGCCGTTGGTGCCGACCCAGAGATTGCGGCCGCTCCAGGCCAGGCTCGTGACGAAGTTGCCGCCGAGGTCCCGGCCGGCGGTCCAGACCTGCGCCGCCGACGGGTCGGCCGCGGGGATCACGGCCAGGCCGCCGCCGTCGAGCCCGGCGTAGACCGAGCCCTCGTGGGCGATCAGGCAGGTCACCGTGCGCTGCAGCAGCAGGGGCTCGAATTCGACGCTGCCGGTCTGCGCGACCGCCGGGACCGCAAGCAGCAGGAACGCGGCGGCCGCGGTGGATCCCCGGAGGATCCGGGTGTTCCGGAGCATCCGCGCGTAGGTGTGCTTCATGATCAGCCTTCCTCCTGCGGGGTGCCGCCGTGACCGGCGAGCGCCCCTTGCTGCCCGGATATCGCGCCGAGGTTACCGAAGCCGCCCGGATCCCGCCACAACTGCCCGCAGATGCCCCGCAATCGCCGCCCGTCCGGGGCAGGCGCGGCCCAGCTTCCGGTCAACCCCGGGGGCGCCGGTTCGTCCCGCCAGAATCCCAGCACGTCGGCGGCGTCGCGGGGCGGCGCC
>JACZKN010000210.1 GCA_014859985.1 Candidatus Krumholzibacteriia bacterium
GGCCTCCTGGGCCGCGGCCACGCTGCCGCCGACCAGGGCCAGCCAGCGGCCGGGGTGCACGCTGCCGCAGCGCAGCAAGGCCAGCGGCGAGCGCTTCAGCATCCGGTCCACGGCCAGCACGCCCGCGGCCACCGAGTCGAATTCCAGCAGGGCGAAGGCGCCGTTCATCATGCCCCTAGACGATGCGGAAGTGGTCCTTCAGCACGCAGCGCCGCTGGCGCGAGAAGCTGACCGGATCGGTCATCCCCTCGCCCGTGGGGCTGGCGATGGTGAAGGAGGTGTGGCCCTCGCCGCCCTGGCCGAGGCCGGCGACGATGGGCGCGTTCTTGACGAAGATGCTCGTGTTCATGACCCGCGCCATGCGGCTGAGCGCCTCGATGTCGCGGGAGAACATGCTGGCCGAGTGGCCGAAGCCGTGCTCCGCCTCCCGCGCCAGGGCGATGGCGCGGTCCACGTCCGGCACCCTGACCACCGGCAGCACCGGCATCATCTGCTCGCTCCAGACCAGCGGGTGGTCCTCCGGCACCTCGGCGACGATCAGCGGCGGGTCGCCCACGGGCCGCACCCCGATGCGGGACAGCAGCTCGCCGGCGTTGCGGCCCACGCAGTCCTTGTTCATCACGCCGTGGGTGCGCGGTGCGGGGATCTCCTGGAAGACCAGCTTCTCCAGCCGCCGCAGCTCCGCCCGGTCCACCAGGTAGGCGCCGGCCGAGCGCATGGCCCCGACGAGCCGGTCGGCCACCGACGCGACGACGAACACCTCCTTCTCGTCCACGCAGATCACGTTGTTGTCGAAGCCGGCGCCGAAGACGATGTCCCGCCCCGCCTGGTCGATGTCCGCCGTCTCGTCCACCACCACCGGCGGGTTGCCCGGCCCGGCGCAGATGGCCCGCTTGCCACTCTGCATGGCCGCCTTGACCACGCCCGGCCCGCCGGTCACCACCAGCAGCCTGATGCCGCGGTGGCGCATCAGCTCGCCCGCCGACTCGATGGTGGGCGCCGCCACCGCCGTCACCAGGTTCTGCGGCCCGCCCGCCCGGGTGATCGCGCGGTTGAGCTCGCGGATCGTCTCCATGGAGCATTGCGCCGCGCCCGGGTGGACGTTGAACACCACGCTGTTGCCCGCGGCCACCATGCCCAGGGCGTTGCAGATGATGGTGCTGGTGGGGTTGGTCGTCGGCGTGATGGAGCCGATCACCCCGAAGGGCGCGAGCTCGGTCAGGGTCAGCCCCGCATCGCCGGTGACGGTGCGGGGCTGCAGGGCCTCCGTGCCCGGGGTCTTCTCCGTGACCAGCGCGTTCTTGAGGACCTTGTGCTCCCAGCGGCCCAGCCCGGTCTCCTGCCAGGCCAGCCGGGCCAGGCGCTCGCCGTGCTCCCGCATGGCGGCGCGCATGGCGGCGATGATCCCGCGCCGCTGCTCCAGACCGCCGGCCGCCAGGTTATGGAAGGCGGCGCGGGCGGCGTCCACGCAGTCGTCGACCGTGGCGAACACCCCGTCGCCCGCGCCGCCTTCCATAACCTGGCGGCCGGCGGTCTGGAGC
>JACZKN010000211.1 GCA_014859985.1 Candidatus Krumholzibacteriia bacterium
CCCCTGGACCGGCTGGACACGATCCGCCCCACCCTGCTGGTGACCCTCGGCCCCCTGCCGCCGGAGCTGCCGACCTGGCAGCAGGACGGCATCGGCGTGGTGTGCCTGCCTGCCGGCTACGCCCGCGGCAACCTGCCCGAACTGAAGACCCTCAACCTGGTGACCTCGGTGCTGGCCCAGCGCCGGGCCGCCGCCGCCGGCTGCGTCGAGGCCCTGCTGACGGCCCCGGACGGGCGCCTGCTGGAAGGGGCGGTCAGCAACCTGTTCCTGGTGCTGGGTACGGTGGTGGCCACGCCGGCGGCCGCCGAGGGCGAGTTCCTGGCTGGCCGCACCCGCGAGAGGATCCTGGCCATCTGCGCCGGCCTGGGACTGGCGGCACAGGAGCGGGAGCTGCGGGGCGGCGACCTGGCGCAGGCCGCCGAGGTCTTCGTGGCCAGCAGCGTGCGGGAGATCCTGCCGGTGGTGCGCGTCGATGGCCGCCCGGTGGGCTCAGGCGCCCCCGGGCCGGTGACCCGGCGCATCCAGGCGGCCTACGCCGCAACGATCGCCGCGGACGGCTCCTGAAGGCCGCCCGCGGCGGAGGAATCGTCGGTGGTGCCGCGGCCTAGAAGTCGAAGCTGGTGTCCTGCACCCGGAACGTGGAGTTGAAGCCGTCGTCCACGGGCAGCTCGTTGCGCACCTCGCGCGGCGGGGGCGCGTCCAGCGCGACCTCGCTCCGGATCGAACCGAGGTCCGTGTAGACGTCGCAGGCGGCGATCAGGTCGGTGCTGGTCATCTCGCGCAGGGCGCACACCTCGACATGCCGGCCCTTGCGCGCCACGGCGTCGATCAGCGGCTTGAAGTCGCCGTCGCCGGTGCAGAGGATGACCGTGTCCAGGCTCCCGGCCATCTCCATGACGTTGATGGCCATCTCCATGTCCAGGCAGGAGCGCACGTTGCGGCTGCCCTCCTGGTCGTTGAAGGACTTGACCTCTTTCGTCACCACCGTGAAGCCGTTGAGCTTCAGGAAGTTCACGAAGTCGATCTTGCCCTCGGACTGGTTGCTCAGGGCCGTATAGAAGTAGGCGCGCACCAGGCGCCGCGGCCCGGCCAGCTTGCGGCACATCTTCAGGTAGTCCAGGCGCATGTTCATGTGCTTGGCGCTGTAGTGGATATTCTCGCCGTCGATGAAGATCGCCACGCGGTCGCGTTCATTGGGTGTGTACATATGTCGTCATCCGTCCTTTGTCACGCACGGCTGCGGGAAGAGCCGTGGAAACCGGTGGTTACGGGAATTCGGAGCGCGCCCCTCCTGGTCACGCCCGCCGCCGTCCACCACCCCCACAATAACCGGCATCGGCGGGCGGCGCAAATCGATAATGACAAGGACAATCAGCGCAAGATCCCCGGTCACCGTGGTTTCGGGACGCCTGCCGGAAGCGCGGCCGGGACCGCCTCGCGCCGGGTCCAGGAGCGCCAGCCGGCGGCCAGGCGCGCGCCCCAGACGGTGGCCAGGCGGTAGTAGGTGGGCATCACCAGCAGGGTCAGCAGGGTGCTCGAAGCCAGCCCGCCGCTGATGGCCCGGGCCATGGGGTAGTACTCGGCATCCCCCACGTGGGCCCCCCGCAGCAGCGCCAACGGCAGCAGGCCCAGGATGGTGGTCCCGGCGGTCATGAGGATCGGCCGCAGCCGGTCGCCGCAGCCGTCCAGCACCGCCCGGTCCAGGCCCCAGCCGGCCCGCCGCAGGTTGTTCACGTGGTCCACCAGCACGATGCCGTTGTTGACGACGATGCCGATGAGGATCACCATGCCGATCATCGCCATGAGGTTGAACGGGGTGCCGGTGGCCATCATCAGCCAGAACACGCCCAGGCTGGCGAACGGCACCGTGCCCATCACCACCAGGGGATAGACCAGGGACTCGAAGAGGCTCGCCATCACGAAGAACACGCAGGCCAGAGCCAGCAGCATGTTGGTGCCCATCTCGGTCTGCTGCTGCCGCGCCCGCTGGATGTCCGCGCCGAAGTTCCAGGCATAGCCCAGGGGCAGGTCCAGCCCGTCCATCACCGGACCGATCCGCTCCAGCGCGTCGTCCAGGCGCTCCCCCTCCCAGGTGCCGCGCACGGTGACGCCGGTACGCTGGTCGCGGCGGATGATGCGCTCGGGGCTCCGGCCGAACTCGAACTGCGCGACCTGGGCCAGGGTCACGGGACGGCCGTCCACCTCGCCCACGGTCAGCAGGGCCAGGTTCTCCAGCGACTCCCGGTCCTCCGGCAGCAGGGAGACCACCATGTCGATCTCCTTCTCGCCCGTCTGCAGGCGGGGCAGCTGCACGCCGCGGTAGGTCAGGCCCATGACCTGGGAGATCGCTGCCGGGGCGATGCCGAAGCGCCCGGCCAGGTCCGGGTCCACGTGGACCCGGATCTCGGCCTTGCCCCGGTCCGTGTCGCTGCGCAGGTCGCCCACGCCGTCAATCAGGGCCAGGCGCCGCGTGGCCTCCCCGGCCAGCTCCTGCAGCAGCTCGGTCTCCTCGCCGGACACGGTGACGCTGAAGGTCTTGGCGCCGGACTCCTGGCCCTCGTCCCCGCCGAAGCGGTAGCGCAGCCCCGCCTGCACCGGCAGGTTGCCGCGCAGGTCCTCGCGCACCCGGCGGTAGAAGTCGTCGCTGACCACGCCCTGGGCGAAGAAGATCGTGACGCTGCCGCCGTCGGCCCCGTACCAGGCGTAGATGTCCCTGAGCGCCAGGTCGTCGCGGCGCGACTCCAGGTACCCGGTGGCCACGGTGATCATGTCCCGGGAGGTCTCCTTGTCCACCGGCCCGGTGTACTCGAAGCCGATCTGCAGGCTCTCGCGGCGCAGGCCCCGGTCCCCTTCCAGGTCGGGCTTGAACTTCGTGGCCTGCATGGCCGCCACGGTCAGCCCCAGCACCGCCGGCACGATCACCAGCGCCGTCAGCAGCGGGTGGCGCACCGCGGTCCAGGACAGCACCCGCAGGTAGCGGCCGCGCAGCCACAGCAGCCAGCGGGCGTCGCCGCCCATGTCGCCGCCCCGGGTCATGCGCACCGAGAGGGCGGGGATGACCGTCAGGCTCACCACCAGGGACAGGAGCAGGGTCACGCTGATGGTCACCCCCACCTCGCCCAGCCAGACCGCCATCTCGTCGGCCCGGGTCACGACCACCGGCGCGAAGACGATCACCGTGGTCAGGGTCGAGGCCACGATGGCCCGGCCCACCTCGCGGGTACCGCTGACCGCCGCCGCCACCGGCCCGGCGCCCCGGTGCTGCCGCCGGTGGATGGACTCCAGCACCACCACGGCGTTGTCCACCAGCATCCCGACGCCGAGCATCAGGCCCATCATGGTCAGCACGTTCAGGCTGCGCCCGCTGAGGTAGGCGAAGATGCAGGTGCCGAGGATGGACACCGGGATGGCCACCGAGACCACCAGGGTCATGCTGAGCCGCCGCAGGAACAGGTAGAGGATCGCGACGGCCAGCACCGAACCGAAGAGCCCGCCCTGCAGCAGGCTCCGCAGGGAGTCGGTGATCTGATCGGCCTGGTTGAAGAAGGCGAAGCTGTTGATCCCGGCCAGGGCCGGGTCGCGGTTGATGCGCTCGAGCTCGGCCTCGATGGCCCGGCAGACCTCGACCGTGTTGTAGCCCGAGGCCTTCTGGATCCAGAAGGCGATCGCCGGCTCGCGGTTCAGGATGCGGCCGTAGTCCAGGGCCGGCGCGCCGTAGACCACCTCGGCCACGTCCCCCAGGCGCAGGCCGCGCTCGTCGATGGGCAGCTCGCGCAGGTCCTCCACCGAGCGCAGGCCGCTGACGGTGCGCAGGTCGTAGCGCAGGCCGCGGTCCGTCACCCGGCCCACCGTCAGCTCGACGTTGGCCGCCTCGAGCACGGCGAACAGCCGGCCCACGTCCACGCCGTGCTCCATGATCCTGTCGAAGCGCAGGTACACCGAGGCCTGGGTCGGCAGCACGCCGTCGATGTTGACGCGGCCCACCCCCGGGATGCGCGACAGGGGCGCGATGATCTTCTGGTCCAGCAGGTCCCAGCTCTCGGAGAGGTCGCGGCCCTTGGCCGAGATCCGCCCCTCGATCACGGGGATGTCGTTGGTGTTGAAGGTCAGCAGGTAGATCTGGCGGATGTCCGCGGGCAGGTCGCCGCGGATCTGGTCGATCTTCTCCTTGACCTCCATGCGCAGCAGGTTGACGTCCCTTCCCCAGGCGAAGGACACGCCCACCTGCACCGCGCCCGCGTCGCTGTAGCTGAAGATCTCGCGCACCCCCCCGAGGGTGGCGAGCACCTCCTCCACCGGCCGCACGATCTCCCGCTCGTTCTCGGCGGGGATGCCGCCCTGGTAGGGGATCCACACGGCGATGAACGGGAACTCCACCCTGGGCAGGAAGTCCAGGGGCAGCTTCAGGATGGAGATCGTGCCCAGCAGCAGCACCGTGACCAGGGCCATGGCCAGGGTGACCGGGCGGCGCAGCGAGAGGGTGGTCAGCCGGTGCATCCTACCGCGTCCTTTCGGCCGCGGCGGCCGGGAGCGCGCCCGCCGGCAGGTCCGCCGCGGCCGAAAGGACGCGGTAGGA